>NZ_JAUBVJ010000010.1:0-131930 GCF_036702785.1 Microcoleus sp. AR_TQ3_B6
AGTTGGTAGGCTTTCTCAATGCGTTGGCAGATATCCTGTACAGCTTGAGAGCCGACCGTTTGCCAGAACGCTTTACGGTTTCTGTGTTTGGCAATATGCGATTGAAGTTTTGCACAATTCAAATGCTTTCCCCACATCCGGTAGTACCGTTTATGGAGGGCAATGCAATGGTTATAAATCACCCCGGCAGCATTGATACTTCGCTTAAGGTGTTTATTCCGCTTGCTTTGATATAGCTTGAACTTCAATGTTTTCATACTGATTACGATAACATAATAGGATAGCAATTGGGTAGCCAAATGACCAGAGAAAGATTAAGCGTTCATATTGCAGTGAGTCGGTTAGAGAAATTGCGGAGAATTGCCAAGCAAGAAGAAAAACAATGACTCAACTTATAGAAAACGGGATTGACAAACTCAAAGAGAAAAAGCCGTCCTAGAAGGACGGGGCTTTAAACCCAGCTTTTTGGTAAAGCCTCAGCATCGCTCGGTTGTGCCATCCATATTACCGCCCTTTGCATAACCTCGCTCTACCCGTTGTAATGAGCAACAACTTTAGTCACTTTTCCCGTTGAACTGACTTCCATAAACTCACCTGCCTTCGTGCCTTTTTGGTTGATGTAGTAAAGGACAACACTGGAAAGTCCCCACATCACATCAAGCAACTCAAACTTAAGGTCAGGATAAACTTCCAGCCCCTTTTTGAAGTAGTTTCGTAGCGCTTCTTTGCCTGTCACTGTCCCAGATGGTTCGTTTAGCAGTTGCGCTGCGACAGGCGATATCAGAATTACATCTTCTGCGTAATGGGACATGATTCGATCGAGGTTATGAGTATTCCAAGCTTCTACCCAATCAAGTGCAAGTTCACGCGCTCTATCTTCAGTGAGGATCATGGTTTGCTACTCCAATGCTTTTTTTCGCTACTTCCTGTGTGCCCACAAAAAAATCGGGGCGATTCCCGACAATTCCAGAATCACCCCAATTACCGATTTCAAACTTTAGATTAAATCTAAAATCCCAAATCTAAAATCTAAAATCGATTAGGCGATCGTCGCCATCTTGACATCGCTGTTGGCCAGCAAATTTTGCAATTCATCAGCATCCACAGTTTCCTTTTCAACTAGCATATCTGCCAAAGCATTAAGGACGTGGCGGTTGCCGACGAGTACATCTTTAGCGCGGTGGTAAGCTTGCTCTACCAACAAACGCACTTCATCATCGATCGTCGCTGCGGTTTCTTCGGAGAAATCGCGTTCGGCCATGATATCGCGACCCATGAACATATTGCCTTGTTGGCGACCGAGAGCCACAGGACCTAGCCGATCGCTCATTCCGAAGCGAGTCACCATTTGGCGCGCCACTTTTGCCACTTGCTGCAAGTCGTTGGAGGCACCGGTTGTTACTTCTTCTTCGCCGAAGACTATTTCTTCAGCAATGCGGCCGCCCAAAGCTACCGCCATTTGATTTTGCAAGTAAGAGCGAGAATACAAGCCAGAATCCATCCGATCTTCGCTGGGTGTGAACCAAGTCAAACCGCCAGCGCGGCCGCGGGGGATAATGCTAATTTTCTGCACGGGGTCATAATCGGGCATCAGGGCACCGACTAAAGCGTGGCCGGCTTCGTGGTAAGCTACCAAAGTTTTGCGCTTTTCGCTCATCACGCGGTCTTTCTTTTCCGGACCGGCGAGTACGCGGTCGATCGCATCATTGACTTCATCCATCGAGACTTCAGTCAAGTTGCGGCGGGCGGCCAAAATTGCTGCTTCGTTGAGCAGGTTTGCCAAATCCGCACCTGTGAAACCAGGTGTCCGGCGGGCAATTTTTTCCAAGTCCACGTCTTTCGACAAAGTTTTGCCGCGGGCGTGAACGTTGAGAATTTCTAGGCGGCCTCCGAAGTCGGGGCGATCGACTACAACTTGGCGATCGAAGCGACCCGGACGCAGCAGCGCCGCATCGAGCACGTCGGGGCGGTTTGTGGCAGCAATCAGAATGATGCCAGTATTGCCCTCAAAGCCGTCCATTTCTGTCAGCAACTGGTTCAGGGTTTGTTCCCGTTCGTCGTTACCACCGCCCAAACCAGCTCCCCGCTGGCGGCCTACCGCGTCAATTTCATCGATAAATACGATACAGGGAGCGTTCGATTTAGCTTGTTCAAACAAGTCGCGGACGCGGGAAGCACCGACACCCACGAACATTTCCACAAATTCTGAACCGGAAATCGAGAAGAAGGGAACGCCTGCTTCACCAGCCACTGCTTTTGCCAGCAGGGTTTTGCCAGTTCCGGGAGGGCCGACCAGCAGCACGCCTTTGGGGATTTTTGCTCCGACTGCGGTGAAGCGGTCGGCATTTTTCAGGAAGTCCACGACTTCTGCGAGCTCTAGCTTGGCTTGTTCGATGCCGGCCACGTCGCCGAAAGTCACCTGAGTTTGTGGCTCCATTTGGACTCTAGCTTTGGATTTGCCGAAGTTCATGGCTTGGTTGCCGGGCCCGTTTTGGGCGCGCCGCACCAGGAAAAACAGTCCCACCAAGAGCAGGATCGGGAAGAACAGGCTGCTGAGGGCTTTTACCCAAAAGCCTTCGTCGCTTTGGGGCAGAACGGAAATGTCTACGTTGTTTTTGGTCAGGATGTTGATCAGTTCGGGGTCGTTCGGCAGGTTAACGAGTACCTTGTTGCCGTCCTGAGCTGTAACCAGAGCTTTGCTGCGGTCAGAACTGATATTTATTTTGTCTACTCTCTTGCCTTCGACTTCCTGAATGAATTGACTGTACTTCCAAACATCCCTACTTGGGGGCTGTTTGTCAACCAATGCCGTTGCTAAGGCAATGACTACAATAGCCAGCAGTGCGTACAGGCCAGCGTTTCTCCAACGTTTATTCACCGAGGTCGATCCTCCTATTTTTTAGTCCCTGTGACTGGGGAATTTTTAATTATGTTCATCAATCTTAACGTAATTGTAACTTGTTTGCTGCCCGCAAGTATTGGGTGAAGGAATAACGGAGTTTAGTTGTCTGTCCCAGAGAGCGCTGGGCTCGGCCCGGCCACGACCGGAGGCTGAGGATGTTAGGAGGATGGACAGAACTCAAGGGCGGACGATCGCCCGACGGCTTCCCAAGAGTGCGCTTGTGCGCTAGATTTAATTGGCGATCGAACTGGCGATGGAATTTTCCAATCTCGGCTGCTTAGACCTAAAACCTTAATTTGTCAAGACACAGGTAAAAAATTTATGAATGCCAGCTAAGTCTTTCTGGTTTGGCGATCTATATAACTGAATAACTGAATATATTGCACCATTGGCGATCGGGTTTTAAAGAGCGGGCGCGGGCGGGACGCTCACCCCACAACAAGCTTGATATCTTCTCGCTTCACAGGCATCCTTGATATCTTCTCGCTTCACAGGCATCCTTGATATCTTCCTGTGGAACAGGTCCGAGGGCCTGTTAAGGGAGAATGCTGCAAAATATCAGATATAACGTATATATGCTGGTAAACTTTCTCGTGCCAAGATAGATACGGCCCAAATAAAAATCGATTTTTTTTCAAATCAATCCTTGAAAAAATGATTAACACAAAACCATCAGTCAGTATCGGAATGCCAGTTTACAACGGTGAAAGCTACATTCGGCAAGCCCTAAATTCCCTGCTGGCACAAGACTATCCCAATTTTGAACTAATTATTTCCGACAACGCCTCTACAGACAAAACTCAAGAAATATGTCAGGAATACGCAGCCAATTATCCTCAAATTCGGTATTTCCGAAATGGCGAAAACCTCGGTTCTAGCAAAAATTTTAACCGAGTTTTTGAATTGGCGATCGGCGAATACTTTATGTGGGCTGCCCATGACGATTTGTGGCATCCGAGTTACATTAGCAAATGCGTTGCCAAACTCCAAGAACACCCCCAAGCCGTCATGTGTTGCAGCGAAGTTGCATTCATCGATGAAGAAGGAAATATAAATCCCGACTGGAATCATTACAGAAATCGAGAAACCCTCGGCATGGAAGTTAGCGAGCGAGTATTTACACTCGTTAACAAGCTAACTTGGATTGAAGTGTACAGCCTGATTCGCAGCAGTGCTCTCAAACAGACAAACAAGATGAGTTCCAGCTATGGAGCCGACGTTATTTTAGAGTTAGAACTATTTATTTTAGGTGAAACAGTCAAAATTCCCGAAGTTTTATTTAGCTACCGGATTCCCCGCAAAGTAGCTAAAACTTCCTACGATTTAATGGTGAGTCTCAATCCAGATGGAGCCGACCAGCAGCGCCGAGATTATCACTTGTCCTTAGCCAAAGAATTGTTAAAAGTTGTACAGAACTCCGGCTTAGACGAGACATTGAAAAAGTCGATATGCACTGACTGTATCGCAACAGTTAGCGAAAGTCAGGAATGGTTAGAAATGATTGCTAGAGAACAGTTATTGCCGTTCCAGAACCCCGCCCTTATCCAACAAGTTAGATTATTTGTCAGAAATCAACTGCAAGAACAATTTAGACCGAGTAACTTGATGACAACCAGCCGACTGTGCATTTATCGAGACTTTTTAACCGATTATTATCGGCATTGGATTGCCAAAATGAAAGAGGAGTTTACTCCTCGACGCAAACAGTGGGAATTTGTGGCAATTGTCCAAGCTTTGCACGAACGGGGCTTGCTGGGCAGCGGTAAAAAAGGTTTAGGATTTGCTGTCGGAAATGAGCCGTTACCGTCTTTATTTGCTTCCTTTGGCTGCGAGATTGTGGCGACAGATCAAGGTTTGAATCCTGTTAGCCAAAAACAGTGGGCCGAGACAGACCAACTTTGTAAAGGTAAAGAAGCTCTCAATGAGAAGGGCATTTGTCCGCCCGAACAATTTGAGAGATTAGTTGAATTTCGGGAAGTAGATATGAACTTCATTCCTGAAGATTTGAGGCGAGGAAAGTTTGACTTTATTTGGTCATCTTGTGCTTTTGAACACATAGGCTCCATCGAGAAAGGGCTGCAATTTGTCCAAAATTCTATGGATTGTTTAAAAAGCGGCGGAGTTGCTTTTCACACGACAGAATTTAATTGTACGTCCAATGCAGGGACGCTAGATTTACCGAATTTAGTGTTTTACAGGCTTCAAGATATCGATCGACTAATTAAAGAATTAGAGAAACAAGGACACTGGGTAGAACCCGTCAGCTATGAAATTGGCAGAGATGAACCCGATTTAAAAGTAGCAAGAGCACCTTATACAGAACCGCACTTAAAATTGGAAATGGGCGGTTATGTGGCAACCTCTCTGTTGCTGATTGTCCGCAAAGACTATTATAAAAAAGGGGAAATTGGCCCCAGCGTACCAGTTGTTAGTCAGGAAAGGGAAAAACCCATAAAAATAATTTACGACATTTCTGTTCTCGGATACGGTCAGTACACATACAGCTCCCGAACAGGTGTTGCCCGAGTCATTGAAAATATTGCATTGGGTTTGCTTGCTTCCAAAGAAATAGATTTATCTTTTGGCGCGACTGATTCTTGGTACGCCGTGAAAAGTTGCCTAGATTACTTGCAGACTCAGCCAACTTTTCGGGGGATACCTTTGGCTCACTCCAGCTTTTTCAGACTTTTTGAAACCCAATTAATGGAGCTTTACAAGATGCTAGAAAACCGGGAAAAAATCTTCCCGGAACAAAGCCAAGAAGCCCAATCCAAACTTTTAACAGACCAATTAAAAAAATACCTTTCAAATTCGATCGGCATTTCCCAGCAGCACAGCCATTTAATCGACCCTTCGAGCTTGAGCGAAGCCGATATTTTCCACGCGACCTTCTATCAGATTCCCCACCAAGCACGCGAGCGCAAAAAGCTCAAAAAATTTGCGACTGTTTACGATTTGATTCCCATCATCTTGTCGCAGTTCTTTATCGGTAAAAATGATACCGACTACCAGAGAATGCAGGCCTCTTTAAACAGCTTAACGGCAGAGGATTACATTATATGCATATCTGAAGCTACCAAAAATGACCTGCTAAATCACGTCAAACTCGACCCGGAAAGAGTGTTTGTAACTCATCTAGCTGCAAATACGGCTTTATTTTACCCCTGCAATGATGGGGAAAATATGGCATCGGTCAAGCACAAATACGGCATTCCCGACGCACCGTATATCTTGGCCGTCAGTACCTTAGAACCTCGAAAAAACCTCGAACACGTCATCCGCTGCTTCGCTAAAGTCGTGCAGCAACAAGGTATCAAAGACCTCAACTTAGTTTTAGTAGGCGCTAAAGGTTGGGAGTACGAAAAAATCTTTCAAGAAATTGCTAACTTCGGCCTGTCAAAAGAGCGTATCATTATTACTGGCTATGTAGCCGATGAAGATTTAGCTGCCCTGTACGGCGGTGCGATGGTTTTTGTTTACCCGTCGCTGTATGAAGGTTTCGGTTTGCCGCCTTTAGAAGCAATGCAGTGCGGGATTCCTGTCATCACCTCGAATAATTCATCGCTTCCCGAAGTAGTCGGCGATGGGGGAATTATGGTCGATGCGGCAGATGCTGACGGACTTTGCCACAGCATTCTCAAACTGTACAGTACACCTGCTTTCCGGCAAGAAATGTCTTTAAAGTCGCTAGCGCAAGCGAAAAAATTTAGCTGGGAAAGGTGCACTCAGGAGACAATTGCTGCTTACAAAACAGCTTTGTCTGGTTGAGAAATCCCAGCAGGTTGACGGAGTAAGTCCTATCTGTCATTGGCAAGTGTTGCGAAGAATCTCAAACCCTTTCAACACCGCCCGCTTAGTGCGTAAGTCCTATCAGTCTAAGAAGCGAGTTAACCGAGTATGTCAATTGCA
This sequence comes from Microcoleus sp. AR_TQ3_B6, assembly GCF_036702785.1. Taxonomy (NCBI): domain Bacteria; kingdom Bacillati; phylum Cyanobacteriota; class Cyanophyceae; order Oscillatoriales; family Microcoleaceae; genus Microcoleus; species Microcoleus sp. AR_TQ3_B6. Next base: position 6,812 of record NZ_JAUBVJ010000010.1, read on the forward strand.
CGGGAGCATCAAATTAAAGTTATTTACGATATCTCTGTCCTCGGACAGGGACACCTGCACCAGCGCGCTAGAACCGGCATTTTTAGAGTAGTTGAAAGTATTGCTGAAAATTTGGCAAACTCGAAAGAATGCGATTTGTTATTTTGTGTCAGTCAATATTTGCATTTGTTGGATGCGAGTTTGGATTATCTGGAAACAAATCCAAAATTAGCGGGTATTCCCCTGCTGCATTCTAGCTTCGCCAGGGTTTTTTACAGGCAGCTACTCGCTGTTTACAATATGCTGGATCTTCAAATTAAAGCAAATGATGCTGGCAATGCTGTCGCGGACAAAGCTGTTTTTGACCATTTGAAGAACAATTTACAAAATGCCGTTCAAATCATGGGCGGTTCCTTTGTTCCGGTAGATGCTCATAATTTAGAGTCCGCAGATATTTTTCACTCGCCCTACGATGAAATCCCTGTTTCGGCAAAGCAAACAAGTAAAACTCAGATTTTTTTGACTATTTATGACTTGATTCCTGTTTTGTTCCCGCAGTTTTTGCTGAGCGAGCAAATCCCTTTACTTTACAAAAAAACCTTAGCAAGCATCTCTCAAAAGGATTGGGTGATTTGCATATCGCATTCAACTAAGAACGACCTTTGCAATTATCTCAAGATAGACGCTTCGAGAGTTTTCGTTACGCATCTGGCTGCGGAACCGACTGTATTCTACCCCTGCGGCGATGCGGAAAAACTTGCTGCGACTCGCCGCAAATACGGCATTCCGGATGCTCCTTATATTTTGAGTTTGGGTACCTTGGAACCTCGAAAAAATCTCGACGGTGCTATCCGCAGTTTTGCTAAACTAATTGAGGAACAAAATATTAAAGATTTATATCTGGTGTTAGTGGGTAGTCCGGGATGGAAATACGATAAAATTATGGCAGAAGCTTCTCAGAAAAAGATTCTAAAAGATCGGATAATTTTTACAGGATACGTCCCAGAATCGGATTTGGCAGCGCTTTACAGCAGTGCTTTAGCATTTGTCTATCCGTCGTTTTATGAAGGTTTTGGTTTGCCGCCTCTGGAAGCGATGCAGTGCGGAGTACCGGTGATTACCTCAAATACATCTTCGCTTCCAGAAGTAGTTGGGGAAGCGGGAATTATGGTCGATCCAAAAGATACTGACGCGATGAGTCATAGTATGCTGGAAATCTACAACAAATCATCGCTGCGAGAAAGTATGTCTTTAAAATCTTTGGCACAAGCTAAACTTTTTAGCTGGCAAAGGTGCACTCAAGAAACTATCGCTGCTTATCGAACTGCTTTATCGTAATTTTACAGTCAACTCACCAATCATGAAAATAGTTATTGACGGCATATTTTTTCAAAGCCAGCAAAAAAGCGGGATTAGTCGCCTTTGGCAGTCTTTGATGGAAGAATGGGTAAAGTCGGGTTTTGCTGAGAATATAGTAATGCTGGACCGCGCCGGCACAGTACCGAAGATTGCTGGCATTCAATATCGCTCGATTCCGGTTTACGATTACAACAAAACTGATGCTGACAAACAAATGCTGCAGCAAGTGTGCGATCGCGAAAATGCAGATTTATTTGTTTCTACCTACTATACCACACCGATTTCGACGCGATCGGCATTTGTCGCCTACGATATGATACCCGAGGTTACCGGAGGCGACCTCAATAATCCCATGTGGCGAGAAAAACATCATGCTATCCGCCAAGCATCTTCCTACATCGCCATTTCCCAAAACACTGCCCGCGACTTAGTAAAGTTTTTCCCCGAAATATCTCCGGCATCAATTACTGTCGCTCACTGCGGCATTCAAAAACATTTTTATCCTTCTAATCTACCAGAAATAGAAGCATTTAAAACTGCACACCGGATTGATAAACCCTACTTTTTAATAGTAGGAGAACGTTTGGGATTCAACGGTTATAAAAATACGATCGCTTTTTTTCAAGCTTTATCGAGACTCAGCAGCAAGTCGGGATTTGATGTTGTTTGTACTAGCGGTCAACCTTCGCTAGAACCTACCTTACAACCGTACACTGCTGGTGTAAACGTCCACCTGCTGTATTTGGGCGACGATGAATTAAGAGCGGCTTATTCGGGTGCGATCGCCCTGATATTTCCCTCGAGGTCTGAAGGTTTCGGACTGCCCATATTGGAAGCAATGACTTGCGGTTGTCCCGTCGTCACTTGTCCCAACAGCTCGATTCCCGAAGTAGCAGGCGAAGCAGCGTTTTATGTAAGCGAAAATGATGTCAATGCACTGGGAAATGCGCTGCTTGACGTGCAGAAGCCGGATATTCGCAACTCGTTAATTGCTGCCGGACTTGGACAATCCCGCAAATTTTCTTGGTCAAAAATGGCAGGAACAGTTAGTTCAGCGTTGATGCAAGCCTGCGGCAGCCAACAGCAAGTCCCGGCGAAATCGCCGGAAGCTCCAATCTTATTGTCAAGCATTATCGAACAATACCAGAAAAATTCCTCTGATTTATCTGCACTAGCAAATGTCCGCCAAGTTAGAAAACAAATTGCAGCAATTTGGCTTAACTTACCAGCCGAACAAGTTGCAAGTGCCTTTGCAGGCGAGGCCGGCAAACAGCACCAAGCGCTGCTGGCCACCGACATTAGATATGAACCGCTAACCGATACAGAAGAGACTTTGGTGAGCGAATTAGTCGCAAATGTGGCGAAAGGATTTAACGAGCCAAAAGCCATCAATTACCTGCTCGCAGCCATGCTGTACCGGCGGGCAGACCAATTGCCGCTCCAGTACGATCGCGCTATAGTGCCTAATTGGTTGGCCAACGACTATCTCAAATTCATATTTACTTGTCCGAATCTATTCCAAACCAGAGGAGAAGCAGACAGTTACTATCAATTCATGCAAGGCTGGGTGGATTACGTCCATAGCAATATCTTCAAAAATCCCGATTCCCAACTTTGGCAAAATCTAGCTTTATTTTTCTCGCAAGTTGCGAACTTTATCCCGCTGTACTTTACCGCGGCCAACCTGCGCGATATTTACACGAAACGGGCGGAAATAATCGAGTTTTCGCTCAAAAATCGCGGCTGTTCAATTGATTGTATCTTCCCGGCGCGATCGCCAAATCGGACAAAAATCCGCCTCGGCATTCTCAGCGACCATTTCGCGCCGCAAACCGAAACCTTCGCTACTATCCCGGTTTTCGAGCATTTAAACCGCAACCAGTTCGAGATTTACCTGTACGCGCTCAACACCAGCGGCCACCCATTAGAACAATACTGTCAAAGCCGCGCCGACAAGCTGGTTGCACTCCCGAAAGACTTTGCATCGCAAGTCCAAACAATCCGCGCCGACGACTTAGATATCCTGTTTTTAGGTACTAATTTAACAGCTATTAACAAACCAGTTGCCTCCCTAGCAATCCACCGTTTGGCGAGGGTACAAACTACATCTTTCTGTTCCCCGACAACCACCGGAATCCGCCACATGGATTACTACATCGCAGGCCAATTTACCGCGCCGGATGCTAGTTATCAAGAACAATATCGGGAACAGTTGGCTGTTCTCGAAGGCAGCGGTTTTTGTTTCAAATACGCAACAGAATCGGAAGTGGCGACTGTTAAACCTACCCGCCAAAGTCTCGGAATTTCCGACACAAAAACAGTTTTTATCTCAGGCGCTAACTTCTACAAGATTTTGCCGGAGTTGAGAGAAACTTGGATCGAGATTTTAGCGGCAGTACCAGATTCTGTCTTGATTTTATATCCCTTCGGCCCCGCTTGGACTCGGACTTATCCAACCACACCTTTTGTCAACAATATGAACGCTGTCTGCGCTAAATACGGCGTGAATAACAACCGCTTGCTGTTTGTAAAACAACTGCCTACTCGCGCGGATGTGAAAGAATTTTTGCAGCTAGCAGATGTTTATCTCGATTCCTATCCTTATGCTGGGGCAACATCGTTAATCGATCCTTTGCAAGTAGGATTGCCGACGGTGGTTGTGGAAGGAAATGCTTTGCGGTTTCGCCAAGGTTCGGCGATGCTGCGGGAACTGCAAATGTCTGATTTAATCGCGTATGACGAAGCATCTTACATTCAGCTAGCAGTTACTCTCGGCACTAATCCTGAACTTCGGCAGCGCTACCGGCAGGAAATTCAGCAGAAAATGCAAGCTAATCCGGCTTGTTTTGACTGTGTGGCATACTCAGGGGCGATCGGCAAATTATTCCAAGAACTCTTTGGCAAATGGCAAACCAGCCACCAGGAAGCATCCCGCAGCTTACAGGATAGCATTCCCAAGCAGCCAGATTTGGGCGAGATTCTCTCGAATGCAGTCAACCTTTATCAAAGAAACTCTTCAAACATCTCAGCAATATCCGAACTGCGTCAAATCCGCAAACAAATCGCCGATTTTTGGCTGGACGTTCCCCCCGAAAACCTCGAAACTGCCTACAAAAGCGCTTCAGGTAACAGCTATCAAATCCTGCTCAAGAGCGGCTTTCAACATCAAGCGATGATAGAAACCGAACAAATATTTTTGCAGCAATTAACCCAGATTAGCAAAGGATTAGTGCATCCGAAAGCTGTCAACGCCTTGCTCGCGGCGATGCTGTATTTCCCGCCGGGAACCATGCGAATTCCCGACGCTCGCAACCGTTTGCCCCATTGGTTAATTGGGGATTACGAAGAAGTTTTTGAGACTGAAGCCGCCGTCAAGTCTGATTCAAGTTCTGACTTGCTAGCTCAATACATTCAATCGCCACAATTTGCGAATCAACTGTTAGGATGCGTCAATCTTTACCGCATCGATCCGTCTGACGAATCGGTGGTTTTAGAACTCCGCCAAATCAGAAAACAAATGGCTGATTTTTGGCTGACTGTTCCTTCAGAGAAACTCGAAAGTTTTTACCGAGGAGACGTTCGTAAGGGATATCAAGCAATACTTAGCTGCGGCTTGCAAGCAGAATCTATGACGGAAGCGGAACAAAAATTTTTGCAGCAATTGACCGAAATTAGCAAAGGGTTGGTGCAGCCTCAAGCTATCAATGCTCTGCTGGGTGCGATGCTGTATTTTGTACCGGGTAAAATGCGGGTTCCCGATGCTCGCACCCGCTTGCCGCAATGGTTGCTTGAAGATTACGAAAAGGTGTTTGAAAGCGCATTTGCGACAACAGAAGAAACTGTTGTCAAACAAGATTATCTGCCGGAGTTTCTCAATCAATTAACTGCTGCTGTCAATCTCTATGAAATTGACCCGACGGCTGAATTAGTAATAGCTGATTTGCGGCAAATTCGCAAGCAAATTTCTGATTTGTGGCTGAGCGTTTCCGGCGAACAAGTAGAAGTTTTGTACCGGAGCGATTTTGGTAAGGGTTACAAAGCTATGCTGGGCTGCGGGTTTATTAACGAGCCGCTGCATGAGAGCGAGCGCGAGTTTTTTAACTCGTTGGTTGTTGAGTTGAGTAAAGGGTTTGGAGCGCCTAAAGCTGTAAATAATTTGTTGGCGGCGATGCTGTATTGTCGCCCTGGACTGTTGCGGGTTCAGGATGCGAATACTTGCTTGCCTCCGTGGTTGTTGGCGGATTACGAGCAGTTTGTTGGGGGTGCGGTTAAGGTGGCTGTTGGGTGAAAAAGTGCGTTAGCGAAGCCCTCGAAGAGGATCGCCCTGCTGTTTACATCGGTACTATTCACTGGTATAATTTGTAAAATTACTACCGAAGTTTCCATTTCTTAAAGATGAACAGCACCAGCGATCGACACTCCTATTCCAAAAGCAATTCGGATGGAGGGGCGATCGCCCCCAAGGATATTTCAGCGCTCAACCGCCAAGCTGCTGTATATTTTACTCAGGGGAAGTTTGCAGAAGCGATCGCACTTTGCCATCAAGTCATCATCATCAAACCCGATTGCGCTGTAGCCTACGACATTCTGGGTGCTACTCTCCTGTCACAGAAAAAAGTAGGTGCGGCTATTCGCTCGTTTTCTCAAGCCCTAGCAATCAATCCTAACTCGGCAACAATCCTTGCCAAATTAGGCTATTGTTTGGCTGCAGAGGGGAGACTGGATGAAGCAATAACTACTTACCAAAAAGCCCTTCAGTTAAACCCGAATTGGGCTGATGTTTATTTGAAAATGGGCAACCTATTGAGTCAGCAAAACCGCTGGGAGGAAGCTTTAGATTGTTGGCTTAAGATTGCTAAAATCGCTCCTACAATGGTTAGTGCCGAGTCATTCGTAAATTTTGGGAATTTTCATTTAGCTCAAGGTAGGTTAGATCTGGCGAGCGCTTGTTACCGCGAATCTATCTCTCAGAAACCAGACTGTAAGTTGGGTGACTTAAACTTAGGATTTGCGCTCAAAAACCAAGGAAAAATCCCAGAAGCGATCGCGAATTGTATTCAACTCCTTCAAATTCGGCCGTTTGCGGATGAAGCTTACCACTATTTATTCAATTTATTGACAAATTTAGGTAGAAAAGATGAGGCGATGGCTTGTTACTACGGGGCAATTCCTCTGGACCTGATTCGTGAATTTTGTCCTTCAACCGTCGATAGTGAGTTAATTACCTCTACCTCAAAGGCGAAAATATCTGTTCTCTCCCCGCAATTTCTACCCAGCGAAAACCTTGGCTCTAATTTCAGAGAAACTGAGGGTGAAAACCCACAACCATTTGTAGCTGTTATCCCTAACGGACGTGCTTGGGGAGATAAATATACTCGGGCCGTCATTACTTCAGACGATCGGCTGTTAGAGGATATATCTACAGGTAGTCCGAGTTTGATTATCTCTTCAAATCGGTTGCCTCCCCCGGTTGCCATTGAAGGAACAGTAGCTTTTTTAGCGAAAAACTACTGTTACAATTATTATCACTGGATGTTTGAGTTTTTGCCGCAGATTGAATTGCTGGGCCGCTCGGGTATAGATATAGGTAGTATCGATAAATTTGCCGTCAATCATTGTTGCTTCCCGTTTCAGAGAGAAACAGTCAGCTTGTTGGGTATTCCGTTAGAAAAAATTGTAGAAACCGATAATAATAATAATCACATTCAAGCTCGTCAATTACTGGTGAGCAGTGTCATCAGAGAAAGTACAAAATGGGCCTGCGATTTTCTCAGAAGAGAATTCTTGAATGATTCCATCATTGCTGTGGAGAAAAAACAGCGAATTTTTATATCTCGCAAACAAAGACGGAGAGTGATTAATGAAGATGAATTAGTCGCAGTTTTAAGTAAGTTTGGCTTTAAAAGTATCGCGCCCGAATCACTGTCTGTGGCCGAACAAGTATCGCTGTTTGCTAATGCTGAAGTTGTAATCGGAGCTCACGGTGCGGCTCTGACTAACACAGTGTTTTGCAGTCCAGGTACTAAACTTATAGAAATATTTGCACCTGATTATGTAAACCCTTGTTACCGCAAACTTAGCAGTCAAGTTGGTCTCGAATACTGGGAATTTATCGGCGAAAGGGTTCCGGATCTTGACTCGGACGGCCACCAGCAGCGAGGAAAAAAAATTCACTACGTATTTGAAGATATTTTAGTCAATATTGCTGCGTTATTAAATATGATGAAATTGGCAGGTGCGATCGGGCCAGCCTAAATGATTCCTGTAGCTTCTTCCAGGCAGAGCCTGGAAGTTAAAAAAGGTTAATTCAATTCAACACGAGTTCTGGCTGCTGAGTCTCAAACAAAGGGCGAGTTACCTGACGCACTAGCACTGTTTCTAAACTGCCTTCTACTACACTTTCTGCTTCTATTTCCAACTCGCCCCACAATAGGGATTACTTTAGGACTTACGCAAGTAACACAATAGAGGTTGAGATTATCAAATAATAAGCGATCGCCCTCCTTATGTGAAAACCCACAAACAGGAAGTATTATACTGTATGGCTGCACTACAACCCTAACCAACCTCGAAGAGATTGGTCAAGTCTCTCAGCATCAGAATCTGCTAATTTGCCAAGCGTTGTTACAACCAAGCTTTCATGCACTGTATACAAACCTCGCTTGACTGCTGTAGCCACATTTAACCCTGCTGTTGACCATTCAGCAAGTACGAACTCACCCTCAAGTAAGGATGCAGTTTTGCTTGTCAATGGCACAATCATAATGTCTTGAGATACGTGCGGCGCACTCACAACAATTGCTGGTCTTACCTTAGAACTAGACAAGTCTGAAAAGGGATATCTAACTAAAACTATGTCATTTTTAGAGGAGCTGGGCATAGACATCATCCTCAGTATTGTCCCAAACTCTATCTAGTGATGCTTGACTCGCTTGAAGCCAAAACTCAGCTTCTTCATCAGGTAAGAGTGTTACTAATACTTTTGCCCCTTCGGGTAACTCTGATAACTCCAGCAGTTCAATTTTCCCTTGTCGAACAGTAGCCCAAAGTGTTTTCAGCATATCCACCTCATAAACTGTGCTTTATGCAATTTGCAGATTTTTGGTAAGTTGTCGCACTGAGCGACTAATTACAACCTAACACTGTTTTAGCCCGATCGCCTGACCGGGAGTGGCTAGCAATGTTTCGCCCAGAAGATGGACAAACTGCGACATTACGCGATCGCTCTTTGCACCGCTGCAGTCGTTGATCCGCAGGAAAGGTTTGTAGCGGCGCATTGCAATGCCATTATCACGGTTGGATCTACAATCAAATTTGCAACCCGATTTGCTATCAATTTAACACGAGTTCTGGCTGCTGAGTCTCAAACAAAGGGCGAGTTACCTGACGCACTAGCACTGTTTCTAAACTGCCTTCTACTACACTTTCTGCTTCTATTTCCAACTCGCCCCACAATAGCCGATCGCCTCGATCGGGCATTTTACCTAAATTGTGGATTACGAATCCGGCGATTGTTTGGTAAGCTTGGTTAGTCGGCAGGTTTAACCCGAGTTTTTCATTAACTGCTGTCACTTCCCAATTGCCAGAAATTAGTGCCGAATGAGCATCTTTTTGAACGAGAGTTGCCTGGGAAGGTGACACCAGCGGTTGAGGCTCTTTACTGGTAATCCAACCGGTCAGCAGTCGCACGGTACCGTTGAGAATTGCTAGCAGCGGCCACAGTAATTTTGAGCAGAGTTCGAGGGCTGGCATCAACAGCAAAGCGGTGCGTTCTGGGGCGTGGGTTGCTAATACTTTGGGGATTAGTTCTCCTAAGACTATTTCTACGTAAGTTACAAAGATAAAAGCTGCAGGAACTGCGATCGAATGAGCAGTCAGCACCGCCGACCAATGACCGATCGGCAATTTATCGATCCACGGTTCGATCCAGTGTACAGTCGCTCCCTCACCCAACCAACCCAACAGCAAACTCCCTGCTGTTGTGCCTGTTTGAGTCACAGACAGGTAATGCGGTATGTTCTTCTGAGCTTGGTGGACGAGTTCGGCGGTTTTAGCGGTTGGGCGATCGTCCAACTGGGCAAGTTGGCGGATTTGATGGCGATCGGCTGATACTAATGCTAGTTCAGACGCCACAAAAAAAGCGATTAAAAGTGTTAAGCCCAGCAACATTGCTAATCTCAGCATTGTTTGAGCGACTTCTATTTCTAAGCAGGTAATGTTGTTCAAGATAGATATCTAATAGGATAGAGGTGTGAGGTTAATTCTTTTATTTTAGCTTGCGATTCAGATAGGTTGAAAGCCCGACATTTCGGATATCCGCACTACCCTTATTCGTAGGTGCGCCGAGGCGCACCTTACCCGTATAACTTGTAAACTCTTTCTCCTCTCTTACTTCGCGCCCTTGGCGTCTTCGCGGTTCGTTTTAACTGAGATATTGCACCATTCTCAATTACTTGTTTAGGAACAGGCATCTTGCCTGTTCCACAATAAAATTCATCTCTTGTGGAACAGGCATCTTGCCTGTTCTTGACAATGATGCAAGATGTGAGTTAAAAAAATATAATTCACAAAACCGGAACTCATTGCAATATCAACTCTCCCTTACTTCCCGGAGCGAGTTAATTTCCGTAAAAGTATCCACCGGATCGGACTTCAACCCGCCTTGAATGTAATTCAACTTAACTTCTTCCAACAAATCCGACAGCAGCGACTGCAATTCCCCGAGAGTTTTCTCATCTTGCAATTCCCGCCGCAAACTTTGATTAAATTCTTGGCTGAAATTATCGAGAATTTTTCTACCTTTATCGTCTTCATAAGTAGTAGATACCACATCAACAGCAGTTTTAGCCAAATAATTCGCTAGCTGTTCCGTCATCTCCGCCGGCAAAATGTTAATCGGAGAGAAATTTTGCAGGATTTGATAAAAATCCGACTGTTTGATTGTTGTTTCCAAATTGTGGTGCAGCAATTGTTCTAAATCCGGTTGCACCTGCGGCAAAACTTTGTAAATTGTCAGATCCAAAATCCGCTTGGTAATTTGTTCGATCGTATTTTCCTGATTGACGTGAAGGTACGGCTGCTGCTGCGCCAGCAGTAGCTGCGCCGCATCGCCCTGTTTAATCGAACTTTTAGCTTGATTGATAAACCGCACCATCATGTATTCCGACATCGTATCGGCTAAATAAGCCACCGGTTCGTAGGTAACTTGAGCAACTACGCGATCGAGATTCAGCAAACCCGACTTGTGCAGCCGCACCAATACCGGCAGAATCCGCCACCCCTGCCAAATCGGGATCACCAGAAACACCTCGTACCAGCGCCTGAGCACAAAATCAAACCAAGTTACCCCCGGTTTGCGGCGGGTATGGTACAGACTTTTAATCAAGAATTCCGCCCCAAAATAACCGATAAAAAACGTATCAATTCGCCAAAAATGGTCAGCACTTTTCAAATATTCGGGATTTGGCAAACTCGAATCAATACCTTTAATCGGGTCATAAATTTTAACTAAACTCGGAAAAAAGCTCTGATAAACAGGGCGCAACTGAAGGTAACTGAAATGGAAAAGCACCAGCAAGAAATTAACCACCGCTACTAATGCGCTCAATTTTGCCCAAGACATAGCTTTTTTGGACAACTTTACATCGGTGCTGTTAACAATTGTGTTGGAATCTGACATAAAAGTAATTTTCCGAATTTTCTAATCGATAAATCTATCTTGTGGCCGACGCTAAAAAACTCCTAACCTCTTAAAATCCCTGGGTAAACGCTAAGTATAAGGAAACCCAAAGCCGTGAATTTAAAAACAGTCATATCGCTGCTCAAACAAACTTTTACTGAATGGCAAGAAGATAAAGCGCCAACCCTAGCCGCCGCCCTAGCCTATTACACAGTCTTCTCCCTCGCCCCGCTGCTAATTATCGTAATTGCGATCGCCGGTTTAGTCTTTGGTGCAGACGCAGCCCAAGGTCAAATCGTCGCCCAACTCCAAAGTTTAATCGGCAAAGATGGCGCCGAAACCGTCCAAGAACTCATCCTCAAAGCCTCCGAACCCAAATCGGGAATGATTGCTACTTTAGTCGGCATCGCTACACTTTTGTGGGGCGCTTCCAACGTGTTTACTAATCTCAAAGAAGCCCTCAATACTATTTGGAATGTTTCACCGCCCCCCGGACGAGGAATCTGGGGATTTCTGCAAGACCGCATATTGTCTTTTGCAATGATTTTAGGCATAGGCTTTCTACTGCTAGTATCTTTAGTAATTAGTGCCATTTTAGCCGCCGTCAGCTATTGGTTGAACGGCTTGCTGCAATTACCAATCAACATTTGGCAGATTGTGGACTTTGCTCTCTCCTTTGGCGTAGTTACGCTGCTTTTTGCCTTAATTTACAAACTTTTGCCCGATGTCAATCTTGCCTGGAATGATGTTTGGATCGGCGCCGCCATCACCTCAGTGCTGTTTACGATCGGCAAATCCATAATTGGAATTTACCTCGGAGGTAGCGGTATTGCCTCTACCTACGGTGCTGCGGGTTCCTTCGTGATTATCCTGCTTTGGATTAATTATTCCGCTCAAATTCTCTTCTTAGGTGCCGAGTTTACCCAAGTTTGGACTAACCGATACGGATCTAAAATGCCAGGTTCGCAACAGAATATCCTCAAGAGCGAAAACGGGGAATCCTCCCCACGCAAACAGCGGAAGAAGTCTTAACATTAGACAAAGGGGAAATTTGAGGTTAAACTCGCACTCCGGGTTTGACAGAAGAAGCCAGAAGCCAGAAGGAATAAGCCAGAAGGAAGAGGGAAAAAGGCAGAAGGCGGGAGGCGGAAGGAAAGAAAAATTTTGAATGCAATAATTTTGCTTTTTTTTTCGCTAGCCCTATAATATTCGGTCTTTGGGACGACCGACTTCTGCTTTCTCAAAAGCCCTACTTATATCAATTCCGGCCTTACTGCCGGAATGATATCAAATCCGCGCTTCAGGAGTCGGGCGTCAAGTTGAATCAACCTCGCAACAAATAATTCGCGCAATTTTCATTTTTTTGACCCGCCCGTCAACAGTCAACAGTCAACAGTCAACAACGATTCCGGTGCAACCGGAATAGATATTATTTAGCCAGAGTAGTAAAATTCTAGCTGCGGCTGACCTCGCATTTCTAGCAGCAAGCGGAAAGCAGGCTCGAGTTAGATAGTGCTAGGAGGTGCGAGTTTGACACCGGGCAGAATACGGAAAATTATTCCCTTCACCCTCGTTCATTTATATTTAGATTATCTAAAGTTTGAGCTGCTGCACGTCTCTGTCAGCAGAAGGAACTCGTCTGTAAATTTTTCCCTGCCACTTATCCCTGAAGGATGATTTATCGCTCTCGTATTTTGACTTTAATAAAAATGAGCTAGAAGATGCGAGTCCCGGCGCCGCAGCCAAAATTACACTTTAAATCTTCTTCTGAAATATTTGTAATTTTTGGTAAACAATCATGATTTCATTAACTAAAAAACGCATCGCTCTCATCTCCGTACACGGCGATCCCTCTCTGGAAATTGGCAAAGAAGAAGCGGGCGGGCAAAATGTTTACGTGCGTCAAGTAGGGGAAGCTCTGGCTAAACAGGGGTGGCAAGTTGATATGTTCACCCGCTCATCCGATCGGCAACAAGCAAGCATTGTACAGCACAGTCCCAATTGCCGGACAATTCGGCTAGTAGCAGGCCCGCAAGAATTTATTCATCGCGACGAACTTTATGGATATTTACCAATCTTTGTTCAAGAATGGCAGAAGTTTCAGTTAGAGTCAGGCTGTGAATATCCCTTAGTTCACACAAATTACTGGCTGTCTGGTTGGGTGGGAATGGAGTTGAAAAAATCGCAACCCCTGCTGCAAGTTCACACTTACCATTCTTTGGCAGCAGTTAAATACAAGTCGGTTTCGACAATTCCGAGGATTGCCAAAACCAGGCTGCAAGTAGAAAAAACACTTCTGGAAACAGCCGATCGCGTGGTGGCTACCAGTCCCCAAGAAAAAGAACACATGAGGTCTCTGGTTTCCTCAAAAGACAATATTGACATCATTTCCGGCGGGACCGACATTGAACGGTTCGGCTCGATCGCCCTCAGGACCGCCCGCCGCGAGTTGGGAATAGCCCCCGAAACCAAAGTCGTGTTGTACGCCGGCAGTTTAGACCCCGGATCGGGCATCGAAACCTTAGTCCGCGCCGTCAGTCTGTCGGCCGTACCCAAAGCCGATTTAAAACTGATAATTGGCGGCCGGTGGCGTGCTCTCGAAAGCGACGGCCTGGAGCGCGATCGTATCGGCAGCATCGTTGAAGAACTCGGCCTGAGCGATATTACCAGTTTTCCCGGCGGCTTGAGCGGAGACATTCTCCCCGCCTACTACGCCGCCGCCGATGTGTGCGTCGTTCCCAGCCACTACGAACCCCTGGGTTTAGTGGCCCTGGAAGCGATGGCCTCCGGCACGCCCGTCATCGCCTCCTCTGTGGGAGCGCTCCAATATACTGTAGTGCCCGAAGAAACAGGTTTGCTCGCGCCACCAAAAAATGAAGCAGTCTTTGCCGATGCGATCGATCGCTTGTTAGGTGACTCACTATGGCGCCAGCAACTCGGACACACAGCCCGCCAGCGCGTCGAAACCTATTTCAGTTGGGACCGTATCGCCTCCCAACTCAGTCAACTTTACACTCAACTGCTGCAACAATCGGCCACTCAACTTGACCCCGTGAGCGCTTAGTAGTATCACTGAGTATGGTTGAAGCCTGTTTCCCTTGATCCCTGCTTCACTTATCCGTTCTAAGTGGGAACCTTCAACAATAACTGATCTCAGGAGGTACTATTGTACGCACCAGAACATCGGGAAAGCCATCTGCAACCCCTTTCAGACATCGAGCTAATTCGCCTGTGGGCCGATCGCAAATCCCCCCGCAGCAAGCGCTTTAGCTGGCAGGCGGCCCACCGTTTTCGGCTGTTTGTAGAAAAACCGCTGGCAGAAGTGACTCTCACAGATGTCGAGACTTTCGCCGCAGCAATGAGGGTGAGCAAACTTGCACCCGGTTTCTACAAGCAAACCTTGCTAGCGCTGAAATCGCTGTTTGCCTTCGGCCAGCAAACGGGAATCTTGCCCGCAACCATCCCCCTGCACGGGTGGCCGGTGCGGCAGCGCAGGCAACTGTCCAAACCCCTCCGTTTTAGACTCTCTGGGATTTTGTGCATCTGTGTGTGCTTGTTTTTGGGTCGAATGACGGCGAGACTGTGGGGACAATCAGTCTGGGCAGAAAGCTCGCCCGCCTCGAAACGCTTGCCGTCCGTTGCAGCGCTCAACTCACCACACCCCAGAGAGGATAACATCGAGGGTTCACCGGAACCCGAAACTGCAACCCTGAATTCACCAGATCCCACAGAGGATAGCAGACTCGATAGCATCGGGCCCCAACGTCGAGTCAAAGCCTTTCTCGATACGATTGCCGCCGCCGAAGGCACCGCTAGCCCCGACGGCTACCGCACTCAGTACACCGGCACCACATTCGCCAGCTTTCAAGATCATCCCAGGGAAATGAGGTGCGGCCGCCGCTACGGCAAAAAACTCTGTTCCGACGCAGCGGGGCGATATCAGTTTCTCAGCACAACTTGGGACAGATTCGCCAAAAAATTTAGCGTCAGCGATTTCAGCCCAGAAAATCAAGATTTGATGGCTATAGAGTTAATCCGAGAAAAAGGTGCATTAGAAGATATAGAAGCGGGTCGGTTGGAGTCAGCAGTGAGAAAACTCGCTTACATCTGGCCTTCTTTTCGCCGTTATGGCGGTTCCGTGGAATCGTCGATGCCGAAACTAGAAGCAATGTATCAGCAAAATTTGGATCTCGATCGCCAAAAATTGATCGTTAGCAATTAGTCAACAGTCCCAGGACGAGTTGAGATTGCGGTTTGGCACTTTTGGATTAAATTTTGACATCCAAAATTGAAAATGGGGGAGTTATGGGTAATATCAAATCCGTTAGTATCGGCATAGTAAATTCGAGTTCACTGTTGACTGTTCACTGTTCACTGTCAACCGTCAACAGTCAACAGTCAACCGTCAACCGTCAACATCATGCCGGTGTAACCGTCCATGATATGATGTCTATTCTTCGGAAATTTAAAAATTAGGCTAATTTCCCATCTTCCATGTGAAAGATGCGATCGGCAATATCCAAAATTCGGTTATCGTGGGTTACTAACAAAATAGTACAACCCTGCTCTTTGGCAAGTTTCTGCATTAAATTCACCACTTCGCGACCGGATTTGCTGTCCAGGGCGGCTGTTGGTTCGTCAGCTAAAACAATTTGCGGTTGACTGACCAAAGCGCGGGCGATCGCAACTCTTTGTTTCTGTCCCCCTGACAAGTCATCTGGATAATAGTTAATCCGCTGTTCCAGTCCTACTAACTCTAGCATTTTTGCAGAGCGATCGCGCATTTGGGAACGCGACAAATTTCCGTGAACTTCCAAACCCATCTGCACGTTTTGCAGCGCCGTCAAACTGCGGTGCAAGTTGTGCGCCTGAAAAATATAGCCTATTTGGCGCCGCGCCTTTACCAATTGGTCTGAACTTGCTTTGCACATTTCTTGACCGAGAATTTTGAGACTTCCCGATTGGCCGGATCTCAATCCGCCAATCAAAGTTAAAAGCGTGGTTTTTCCCGAACCGGAAGGTCCCGTCATCAGCACGATTTCACCTGCATTAATTTCGAGATTAATGCCAAAAAGTACCTGTTTTCGCAGTTGACCTTGACCGAAGTAGTGGTCGAGTTGGTGAGCGGAAATTATAGGTTCAGGAATCTGTAGTGCGTTGGTTGTTGGGGAGAGAGTAGTATAATTCATATGTTATTGGTTTGAGGTGAGAGATTTAATTAAGAGACCAGGTTGCCTAAATCTTTGATTGAGAGGGAAACCGCAGATGAACGCAGATGAACGCCGATGGATTTTAAGATTGTTGGCAAATTTTGCAATTCAAGTCTAATAAACCGCTTTGGTCGCCGACAACGCAGAGGAAAAAGAAGAGAAGGATTACAAAAAATATGTTTTTAGTCAGGATTTTAGTCTTTAATGCTCTCTTATTCATTTTCCTTTAAAACATATCTGCTGGGTCGGCTGCTTGCAGTTTGCGAGTGGCAATCGCTCCGGAAATAGTACACATAATTACGTTCAATATTAATACTGCAACTGCTCGACCCAGCGTCATGTACAGGGGTAAATTTGTGGCTTTGCGAGTTAAAGAGTAGAGTCCGAGAGAGACTCCTACTCCCGGCAAAAAACCGAGGACGGAAAGAATTAGAGCTTCTTCAAAAACGATGCCGAGTAAATAAACATTGCGGTAGCCCATCGCTTTGAAAGTAGCGTATTCTCCCATGTGGTCGCTGACATCGGTTGAGAGAACTTGATAAACAATAATGACGCCAACTACAAAACCCATCGCTACGCCTAAATTAAATACAAAGCCGATCGCCGTATTCTTAGCCCAATAGTTTTTCTCAAAATCGATAAATTCTTCTTTGGTTAGTACCTTGACATCCGGCGGTAAGTATGCTTTCAAAACTTGTTGAACTTCCACGGGGTCAGCACCCGGTTGCAGTTGAATTAATCCGGCATTGACACTCGCGGCGTTTTGTCTGGGAAACAGGCGCAGGTAATTTTGATCGCTAGTCATCAAAATACCGTCGGCGGCAAAAGATGCTCCAACTGTGAATAAACCGCTGACGTTAATCCTGCGTCGCTCGACCTCAGCTTTAACGGCTTTTCCTCGATCGATTTGCGCGATCGTCCCTTGGTAATCTCCTCTAGAAGCTCGATCGAACAACATGGTATCCGGCAATTTAATCGCGCTCAAATTTTGGTTGACTTCTGGAAGCGCAAATGCGGGGTGGTTGGGATTGAAACCGACCACCATCAGCGATGTTTCGCGCCGAGTTTCGGGATTTTTCCAGTTAGCAATTTTTACGTAAAGCGGCTCGGCTGATTTTACGCCCGGTACGTTCATTGCTTGATACAATCTGCGTCTGGGGAAGGAAGACAAATTAATCAAGTTTCGCGCTTGGGGGTGAATCAAAACTAAGTCTGTTTGCAGGGTTTGATGCAGCCGCGTATTGCTGGTGTAAAGCGCATTTTGAAAGCCTAGCTGCATGAACATCAAAACGTCAGCAAAGGCAATTCCTGCTACTGCAACGAGCATTCGCCCTTTGTCGTGACTCAGTTGCAGCCATCCGAGGGGAGTTCTGCGTCTTAACTGTTGTAAGGGTTGGATGAGTCCAAGCATAGGATTTTAGATTTGGGATTGGGGATTGAATTGATAGGACTGATGGTTTTCTCTCTTCGTACTGCAAGAATATGTGATTATTGAACCGCTTTCGACGCGTTAGGCGAAGCCGCGCGTAAGCGCTAGGACACGAAGGAAGAGTAAGGAAGTAGTAGAGAGTTTTTTACTGGGAGGGGAGTAAGATTTTTTACTTAATCTTTAATTTCCGATCGCTACTTTGACTTGCAAATTGGTTAATCCCGCTACTTTCTGGCTGGAAGCTTTATCTAAGCGCACTTTTACTTCGACAATTCGACTATCAATATTCGCAGAAGGATCGGTGTTAACAATGTTTTGCCGCTGCACTTGCAAACCAATATGTTCGACAGTTCCCCGCAATTCGCCGGTCAAAGCATCGCTTGTAATTTTGGCGGTTTGTCCGAGGCGTACTTTGTCCACATCGCTTTCGTAGATTTCCGCAACAGCCACCATCTGGCGAGTTTGTCCGAGTTCGACAATGCCGTCGTTTCCTACCCTTTCCCCCGGATGCGTGTGAATTTTTAGGACTTGCGCGTCTCTGGGAGCACGGATGTAAGCTAGATCCAGATTGGCTTTGGCTTGTTTGGCGGCTGTTGCTGCCTCCCTGACTTTGGCGGCGGCTTCTGCTATGTCAACGGGACGCACTTCGGCGATGCGATCGAGATTTGCTTTGGCTTCGTCGATTTGCTGTTGTCGAGATTGCTCAACTTGGCTGAGTTTGGCTTGGGCTTCGTTAATCTGCTGTTGGCCCGATTGCTGAATTTGATTTAGTTTGGCTTGCGCTTCGTTAATTTGTTGTTGGCGCGATTGGCGAATTTGATTCAGTTTTGCCTTTCCTTGGTTGAGTTGCTGTTGGGCTGTTTCGGCGGCGAGGCTTTTGCTGTCGCTAGTTGAAGCGGAAATTGCTCCCTGTTCGTACAGTTGGGAGTAGCGCCGATCTTCGCTTATGGCGTTGCGGAGTTCGGCTTGTAGGCGGGCAATTGTGGCTTGTTGGGTTTGAATTTCTCCTTGCTGTTCGGCCCTGATGCGGGCAATTGTGGCTTGTTGCGCTGCAATGGAGGTGCTGCGATCGACTTCTAGACGGGCAACGATCGCCTGTTGCGCTGCGATCTCGTTGCTGCGATCGGCCCTGATGCGCGCAATGGTGGCTTTCTGGGCTTGAATTTCGCCGTTTTTGGCTCCAGCTTTGACTTTTGCTAGGTTTGCTTCGGCGACGCGCACTTGTTCTTGAGCTTGGTCGAAGGCGGCTTGCTGGCGATCGCGGCTGTCCAAAATTGCGATCGTCTGACCTGTTTTCACCATGTCTCCTTCTTTTACCAGGAGTCGATCGATCCGGTTTCCTTCCGCCGCACCGGAGGCGGAGACTTTAATTACTTCTCCTCTGGGTTCGAGTCGCCCCAAGGCTGTAACTCCGGTTAATTGGGATGCTGCGACGGCTGCTGCTGCTGCTGCGTTGGGATCGGGTATGCGCGATCGCCAGATCCTGTAGCCTGTTCCCCCTGCCACCAGGGTTGCTACTGCTGCCACAACTAGGAGTTGTTTAACTAGGGATGGATTTGAGGATAAGCCGTCCCCTGTTGCCCGGTGTACCATGACACACCTCATTTTTTAGGTTGATAAAACTAAACCGTTTAGTTCTTTCTTAAGACTAAACCGTTCAGTATAATCATGTCAAGACCCGAAGCAAAAAATTACAAAGACAAGCGATGGCCAGGACAAAACCCAGCGAACCAGACAGCGCCTCCGCAAGTGACAAAACCGAGCAAATCCTGCAAGGTGCGATGCAAGAATTTTTAACCCACGGCTACGCGGGGACGAGTATGGACAAGGTAGCGAAGACGGGCGGAGTTTCCAAAGCCACCGTTTACAGCTATTTTGCAGATAAAGAAGGATTATTCGTGGCGTTGGTACAGCGGCTGGCGCGAGAAAAAGTCAATTTTACACTTCTGGATGAAGAACCGGCCGTAGCGCTGCGATTCGTTGCCACCACTCTATTAGACCAGGTGACGCAGGAACCTGAATTTCTCAATTTTGTGAGGTTAGTGATTGCCGAATCAGGGCGTTTTCCCCAGTTAGCGCAGACTTTTGTGAAAAACTTAGCTAAACCGGGAATCGATCGCCTTACTCAATATTTGGCATCGCATCCAGAGTTAAAATTGCCCGATCCGGAGGCAACGGCGCGGATTTTTATTGGATCGCTGGTATATTTCCAGTTAACGCAGCATATGATGCACGGCAAAGATATTATCCCAATGGAGCGCGATCGACTGATCGACGGTCTGCTGCACTTGATTTTATCGCCGCAGTCGAATTCCTAAGTGCGATCGACAGAATCTAGGAATTTTATTTGATAATTATTTAAATGCCATAAAGAGCGAGATCCCTTTATGGCTGCGATCGCAGGTTTTAGTCAGGTGTTTTTCCTAACCTTTCCCTCAATTCCTCAGCCGATAACTGCGGCAGTTGTTCTACAAACAATGTCAATTCGGCCACAGGCAATGCCAATAAATTAGTAACTGCTGCAGGCAGAAGATCGCCCAATTCAGGCGATCGCATTTGCAAGACGCTTTCAGCTAACAATTTAACCGCTGCTGCCCGCCCTGTTTCATCGACTGTCAGCATCGATATTGCCAGCAACAGCACTGTAAATTCCGCCGCCTGCAACTTGGATATTGGAGATAGAAAAACAGTCATTTTGGGGCTTAATTCTCCAAATCTGACTTGCAGAAAGTTTTCTAAGATTAAGCGCTGTTGTTCTTGTCTGCCTTGTTCTAGTCCTTCTTCTAGTCCTTCTTCTCTAGCTTGTTGCTGTGCTGCTTGTATTTCTTGTTGAAAAAGTGGTGCAATGGTCATAATTAACTCCCTCTCTTCTGGCTCTAATTCTTGTGGCGCATCCGTTACTAAATTTGACTGTAACCGATACAGCAATTCTAGCGCGATAATCCGCAACGGATCGTCCGCAGCTAAAGCGCTTAATTGGGAAATAGCCCTTTGCTGCACTCCCCCTTTGCCCAAAATCCTCAACCACAGGGTTTCTGGAGTTTCTGGCAACTGGTGAATCGCCACAATTGCAGTCCGCAAAGATTCCCCGAAAAAATAGATTCCCTGCATCCAATTCTCTGTGTCTGGTATCGCATTAAAGCTATCTACCAATACTTTTGATGCTGTGGACAACAATCGATTTTAGATTTTAGATTTTAGATTTTAGATTGAAGAAAGTGAAGTAAACATCGATTTCTCGGACTTCGGAAGTCACATCTCGGCCGACATTGACCGTTCCCATCGGCGAAAGCAATTCCTCCAGGTATTCTTTGGCAAAGCGATCGTGAATAAATCGCGTCATAGAAATTATTTCACACACTAAATAGAGTTTTCACCCTTTTTCTCACCCATTCTACAGGATTTTCCTCGTCTTCCGCTGCATCTACCAATTCCATTTCTCGCAATAATTGCTGTCTCTCGCGGAGTTCTTCTTTGTGTTTGACTATTTCTTTAATAATCTGTTCAGATAAATCCGGTCGTTCAGTTAAAACTTTCTGGAAACCTTCTTTATTGATGGCGAACAAAATTGTTTCTTCCAAAGCTCTTACCGAAGCAGTTCTGGGGATTCCCAACATCAAAGAAAGTTCCCCGAAAAACTGACCAGAACCGAGGTTATTCAGATGTTTGTCAATAGCTTCGACAAAAACTTCGACTGAACCTGAAAGAATTATGTAAAAAGCATCTCCGGGGTCGTTTTCGCGAAATAAAAATTCTTGCGATCGCAGCCGTTTGCGGTATCCAACTTCAATCAATTGCCGCAATTCAATATCCGTCAGATTTTCAAAGTATTCCACCTCTCGCAGCAAACAGCTAAGGGACGATGGCTTTTTCAGTTTCTCTGGAAAAATTGGCAGTTTTTGCTCATTTTCAGAGTAACTTTTCGGGAGGTCAATTGCAGTTTCTTTTTTGTTGAACATTGACAACAGAACTTCGGGATTTTGCAAATAAATTTCTCGGTCATTGAAGGGAAATTCGATTTTATTGTGGCGAAAACTGTACTCGATCGCAAAATTCAAAGAACTTTTAATTACTTCTCTTTCAGTCGGCCTGTCCGTCCAAACTAAAAGTTCAAATTTAAAACTATCATCGCCAAACTCGACAAAAAATACTTTCGGATTCGGTTCGTACAAAACTCCCGCTTCCGCGTAAGCAATATTTAACAGAGTTTCTGTCACTAACAGCGGGTTACTATTTTCGGCTACTTCTACGGGAACTCGCAGACAGAGGAGCGAGTTTTCGTAACTCCAGTTAACAATTTTGTTGCTAATCATTTTGCTGTTGGGAACTATGACGCTGGAGTCGTCATTGGTTTGGATGATGGTCGATCGAATCGAGATTTTTTTGACGATTCCCATTAATCCTTCTAATTCCACAAAGTCTCCAACTTTCACAGGTCTGTCTAAAAGCAGGGTTAAGCCGCTGACAAAATTAGTTGTTAAATCCTGTATTCCAAAGCCGAGTCCGACTCCCAATCCCCCCGCAACTACTGCAAAAGAAGCGAGGTTGAAGCCGATGCTTTGGATGGCGACGATGGCTCCCAAAGCTACTATTAAATAGCCAATAATTACTGCGATCGCTTCTCGATTTCCCTCGTCAATTCCCAGTCTTACGAGCAAGCGTTCCTTAAGAAAGCCAGTAAAATAACGCGAGATAACGAGGATAGCTATGAACAATACAATCAGTTCCACAAGTGACTGCAGCGATACAGGATTCTCACCTATTTTAAATAAGGTCGCTGTAAAAATGTGGAAAATTTCTGTCAATAATTCTTCGGGTATTGTATTCAATTTCGTTGTCAATAAAATAAGTTTTGTGTTACCAAAATTTCAGCTCTTGGCACTAAAGACGTTAGTCCTTAGTGCCAAGTAAAAAAATAAAGGACTGAAGTCGTTACCACGAACTCTTGACCTGTTTTTAGGGTAATAAAAAACAGAAGTCATTACATAGATGTGTGGTTACTCAGACTGCGCCGTTATCCGTATTGCCAATTTATCAGATATATTGTCTTCCCATGCCTGCGGTTAGTGTGCCGCTTTTTCGTAATACCAGAATCATCTATTATTCCAGGGACCCCTCTACTAACTTGAGTCAAAGTTAACTCTATGCAATTTTATCATAGTTGCCAGTGATTTTTTCTTGAAGTTCGGTTATAAACTTAAGTAGGGATTAAGGAGACGAATATTTAATGGAAATGTCAACATATCCAAGTATGACAATGACTTTAACTGGTGGCAGAGATAGTGCTACCCCTGTGCCAGTGCGTAATTCCTGTCTGTATAGGAAAATATATCACTAAAATTTTCCTGAATATAACTGAAATTGAGAACATTCCCAGAATAGATAGTTAGCCTCCTACCAATATAATTGATGAGTAATATAAATGGTTGGCGATATATCCGAAGAATAAACGCAAATAGTGTAGCACAGGTATCAGATCAAATCCGTTAGCATCGGAATAGTAAATTCGAGTCAACAGTCAACAGTCAACAGTCAACAGTCAACAGTCAACATCACGGACGGTGTAACCGGAAATGATATCAATATCGCCTTGAAAGCCTAAGGGTCGCGCTACTGAATGTTTTCTTGATTACCAAAATTGGATGCAAGGTTTTTCTTGCGATCGCCCAATTGGACAGAAATTCTAAAATAAAAGCTGAAAAGCACGAGCCAACATGACCAAATTCCCCTCAGAGAAAACCCAACCGCCACAGCAAGAGAGTACAACAGCACAGCTATTGCGACAGGCCCAGTTCGAGGCTTTTTTTGCTGCAGCGAATGCCGGAATGATGATTTTAGACCGCGAACTCCGGTACGTCCAAATTAACGAAGCTATGGCCGAGCTCAATGGCATTTGTGTGGCAGACCATATTGGTAGGTTGTTGCGTGAAGTGCTGCCCGAATTGGCTGCGACTCTGGAACCAATGCTGCAAGAAATTCTGGATACGGGCAAGCCAATTCTCGACTATGAAGTAGCGGGTGAAACGCCGAAACAACCAGGCCTCCTGCGCTACTGGCAAGCATCTTACTATCCTTTGCGGGATGAAAATGGGCTGGTTTTTGGTGTGGGTGCCATTGTGGTTGAAATTACCGATCGCAAGCGGGCAGAGAAAGAGCAGGCACGACTGACGGCAATTGTAGAAGCAACTTCCGATTTAGTAGGAGTTGCAGATGCGAGCGGGCATAACATCTACCTGAACAAAGCCGGACAGAAAATGCTGGGGATATCCCCAGACGAAGCAGGATATCAGTTTAGTATAAATTCTGTGTTAGCTCCCTCGGCAAGGGCAAAATTCCGCGACGAAGTTTTTCCAACCGCCTTACGAGAGGGTACCTGGGCTGGTGAAATCCTATTTTTGTCGCGCGATGGGCAAGAAGTTCCAGTCTCCCAGGTTTTGATCGTCCACAAAACGGCAGCGGGCGAAGTCGAGTTTATTTCCACTATTGCGCGGGATATTCGCGATCGCAAAAAAGCAGAGGAAGAACGGCAATTGCTTGTGACAACAATCGAAAATAGCCGTGACTTTATTGGCGTTGCCTCAATGGAGGGTCGCGCTTTACTCCTGAATCAGGCTGGTTTGGATTTAGTTGGACTCAGTAGTTTGGAGGAAGTCAGAACCAAACATATTACCGACTTCTTCATGGCAGAAGATCTGGACTTTGTACAGCAGTCTATTTATCCTGCGGTGATGAAAGAGGGAAGTTGGCGGGGTGATTACCGCTTCAGACATTTCGTGACAGGTCAACCTATCGCGGTAGATTACACCCAATTTCTGATTAAACATCCAGAGACTAATGAACCTATAGCGATTGCCAGTATTACGCGGGATATTCGCGATCGCAAAACCGCAGAAGATGTCCTCAAACAAAGTGAAGAACGATTTCGATCTTTGACAGAAGCCACCGCTCAAATTATTTGGATCGCCAATGCAGACGGTGAAATGGCCATCGAGCAACCTACTTGGAATGCATTTACAGGACAGACCTTTGATAATTACAAGGGATGGGGCTGGCTAGAAACGGTCCACTCAGACGATCGCGATCGCGTTGCTAGCTCGTGGTCGGCGGCTATTGGCAATCGAGTCCCCTATGAAGGTGAATTTCGTATGCGCCGCTGGGACGGGGAATATCGCTACATGAGTTGTCGTGCTGTACCAATTCTGAACGCGGACGGTTCAATTCGGGAATGGGTTGGGGCTAATACAGATATTACCGATCGCTTCCAAGCTCAAGAAGCTCTGCGCCAACAGCAAGCTGCGCTGCGCGATCGCAACGTCTTGTTGACCTCTATTTTGGAAAGTACGCCAGACATAATTGTTGTTAAAGACCGGGAAGGTCGATATGTTGCCCTTAATTCCAATGTGGCAAAATCCTTTTACGGTAAAACCATTGAGGAAATTATCGGTAAAGATGATTCGGAACTCCTTCCCCCTGCTGCCGCCGTTTCAATAATGGCAAAAGACCGCCAGATCATGGAAACAGGCACTACTGAAACCTACGAAGAAGATGTTTCTAATGGTAAGGGCAGCACTTCTTTTTTAACCACAAAAGCCCCTTGGCGGGACGCTCAAGGCAACATTATCGGCCTGATCGCCATAGCACGAAACATAAACGATCGCAAACAAGTCGAAGCGGATCTGCGCGAACGCAACGCACTGCTAAATTCTATTTTGGAAAGTACACCCGACTTCATTGTGGTTAAAGATCGGGAAGGGCGTCTTGTTGCCCTTAACTCCAATCTGGCAAACTTCTTTGGCAAGCCAATTGAGGAAATCATCGGCAAAGATGATTCGGAATTACTGCCGCCTGATGTTGCCCGTAAGATTATGGCAAACGATCGCCAAATTATGGCAACAGGAATCGCTGAGACTTACGAGGAAGATGTCTCTACTGGTGAAACCAGCACCACCTTTTTCACTACCAAGGTTCCTTGGCGGGATAATCAGGGCAATATCGTCGGCATCATCGCCACAACACGAGATATTAGCGATCGCAAACAAGCCGAGCAAAAACTCCGCCAAACGCTAGAAATGCTCGACTTAGCTAGCGATGCTATCATTATTCGGGATATGGATGACCGCATCATCTACTGGAACCAAGGTGCAGAAAAGCTCTATGGTTGGACAAAAGCCGAAGTAGTAGGGCAGTACATTCACACATTCTTGGAAACCTTCTTTCCTACACCGTTAGAAACCTTATTGGCAGAGTTTTTCCAGCAGGGAAGTTGGGAAGGAGAACTTCACCACACCACCTGCGATCGTCGGCATATTATTGTCGGAAGTCGCTGGACATTACAGCGCGACGGGGAAGGAAAGCCTTGTGCCCAACTCGAAATTAATAATGACATTAGCGATCGCAAACAAGCCCAAGATGCGATCGAACAAAGCGAAGAACGCTATCGTTCGCTAATCGCTGCTACGTCCCAAATGGTCTGGACAGCGGATGCTGAAGGAAGAAGCCCCGATCTACCGAGTTGGAGAGCTTACACCGGACAAACCCAAGCCCAGATGGCAGGTTTGGGCTGGTTAGATGCAATTCACCCCGACGATCGGGAACGAACGAATCAGGTCTGGATGGAAGCAGCGCAAACGAACAGCCTGTTTGAGATAGAATATCGACTCCGGGGAGCGGATGGAAACTATCGTTATTTTCAAGCTAGAGGGGTGCCAATTCAGAATGAAGATGGCAGCGTCCGGGAGTGGGTTGGCACTTGTACCGATATCCACGATCGCAAACAAGCCCAAGATGCGATCGAACAAAGCGAAGAACGCTATCGTTCGCTAATCGCTGCTACGTCCCAAATTGTCTGGACAGCGGATGCTGAAGGAAGATGCCCAGATATACCGACTCTGAGAGCTTACACCGGACAAACCGAAGCCCAGGTGGTTGGTTTTGGCTGGTTAGACGCATTTCATCCGGACGATCGCGAACGAACGGATCGGGCCTGGATGGAAGCAGTGCAAACGAAAACCATGTATGACGTACAATATCGAATCCGCGGAGCGGATGGAAACTATCGTTATTTTCAAGGTAGGGCGGTGCCAATTCTGAATGAAGATGGCAGCATCCGGGAGTGGGTTGGCACTTGCACCGATATCCACGATCGCAAACAAGCCGAAGATGCTATCAAACAAAGCGAAGAACGCTATCGTTCGCTAATCCTTGCCACCTCCCAAATTGTCTGGATAACGGATCCTGAAGGAAGATGCGAGGATACACCGAGTATGAGAGCTTACACCGGACAAACGGAAGCTGAGGTGGTTGGTTATGGCTGGTTAGATACAATCCACCCGGACGATCGCGAAGGAACACTTCAGGTGTGGATGGAAGCAGTGCAAAGGAAAAGCCTGTATGAGATGGAATATCGACTCCGGGGAGCAGATGGAAACTATCGTTATTTTCAAGCTAGAGCGGTGCCAATTCTGAATGAAGAGGGCAACATCCGGGAGTGGGTGGGCACTTCCATCGATA
The DNA here is from genome assembly GCF_036702785.1 of Microcoleus sp. AR_TQ3_B6. NCBI lineage: Bacteria > Bacillati > Cyanobacteriota > Cyanophyceae > Oscillatoriales > Microcoleaceae > Microcoleus > Microcoleus sp. AR_TQ3_B6. Next base: position 33,978 of record NZ_JAUBVJ010000010.1, read on the forward strand.
TCCACGATCGCAAACAAGCCCAAGATGCGATCGAACAAAGCGAAGAACGCTATCGTTCGCTAATCGCTGCTACGTCCCAAATGGTCTGGACAGCGGATGCTGAAGGAAGATGCCCATATCTACCGAGTTGGAGTGCTTACACCGGACAAACCGAAGCCGAGATGGTTGGTTTGGGCTGGTTAGATGCAATTCACCCGGACGATCGCGAACGAGCCAATCAGGCGTGGATGGAAGCAGTGCAAACGAAAAGCCTGTATGAGATAGAATATCAACTCCGCTCTGGGGATGGAAACTATCGTTATTTTCAAGTTAGAGGGGTACCGCTTCTGAATGAAGATGGCAGCATCCGGGAGTGGGTTGGTACTTGTACGGATATCCACGATCGCAAACAAACAGAAATCGTACAAGCACAAGCCAGGGAAGCCGCAGAAGCAGCAAGTCGAGCTAAAAGTGAATTCCTTGCTAACATGAGCCACGAGTTGCGGACTCCCCTTAATGGCATCATGGGATACGCGCAGATTCTTCAGCGTTCCAAATTTTTGAATGAAGAAGAGCGATCGCGCATTAATGTGATTTATCAGTGCGGTTCCCATTTACTGACTTTAATCAATGATATTCTCGATTTGGCGAAAATTGAAGCCCAGAAAGTGGAACTCATGCCTACTGATTTTCATTTCCCGGCGTTCCTGCAAGGTGTAGCAGAGATGTGTCGCATCCGAGCAGAACTTAAGGGAATTCACTTCCATTTTCCATCAAGCCCCGAACTCCCGATCGGTATTCATGCGGATGAAAAACGCTTGCGACAAGTGTTAATTAATCTTTTAAGCAACGCTATTAAATTTACCGATCAGGGCAGTGTCACTTTTATAGTCAGTTTTGCAACAGAAGGAAAACTTCGCTTTGAAATACGCGATACAGGTAGCGGCATTGCACAAGACCAACTCCCAGCTATCTTTCAGCCCTTCGAGCAGGTAGGAGATCGCAGACGGCACACGGAAGGCACCGGATTGGGACTCGCAATTAGCCAAAGGATTGTAGAATTAATGGGCAGTACCATTCAGGTTCAAAGTGAGATAAATGTTGGCAGTATTTTTTGGTTTGATGTTAATATATCTCAAGCCGATGAATGGGTGAAAACATCTCAAATCGACCATCAGGGGCAGATTATCGGCATCAAAGACCGCCAACCTAAGATTGTGGTTGTCGATGACAAATGGGCTAACCGTTCGGTAATTAGCAATTTGCTCAGTCCGATAGGCTTTGAGGTGTCGGAAGCCAACGATGGACAGGAAGGGTGGGAAAAAATTCTAGAGGTGCAGCCCGATTTAATCGTTACCGACCTATTAATGCCCGAAGTAGATGGCTTCGAGCTAATTAAGCGGGTGCGAGAATCGGAAAACTTCAAAGACCTGATGATTATTGTCTCTTCTGCCAGCGTATTTGAAACCGATCAGTACAGAAGCTTAGAGGCAGGAGCCAACGCCTTTATTGCCAAACCTATTCAAGCAACGGAACTCCTGCAAAAATTGCAAGAGTATCTAGAGTTGGAATGGGTTTACGAAGCTAATGAAGCTCCACTGGCGATCGGCTCAGACACCAATGAGCTAATTTCCCCCCCTGCTACGTCCATGGAAATACTATACGAGCTGGCCATGAAAGGAAATTTCCGAGAAATAGTTCAGCAGGCGGTATTACTTGAACAACTCGATCCCAAATACATTCCCTTTGCTAAAAGATTGCATCAGATGGCAAAGGACTTCCAAGACGAAGAGATTTTAGCGTTTATTCAATCCTACAAGTAAGGTTTATGAAGTCGGAAATTCAACCTAATGGTACGATTCTGATAGTTGATGACAATTCAGCCAACTTGGGTGTCTTATCGGATGCCTTAAGTCAGGCAGGATTTGAAGTTCGGGTCGCAAAATCTGGAAAGACGGCACTAGAGCGAGTCAAATATGCTCTACCAGATCTAATCTTGCTAGACGTCATGATGCCAGAGATTGATGGATTTGAAACCTGTCGTCGGTTACAGGCTAATCCAGAAACTAGACAGATTCCCGTTATATTTATGACGGCTCTCTCGGATACTGCCAATAAAGTTGAGGGGTTTCAGCTTGGGGCTGTAGATTATATTACCAAACCCTTCCAACAGGAGGAAGTATTAGCTCGCGTCAAGCTGCATTTAAAGCTTCATGTTCTAGCGGAGAAATTAGAGGAAAAAAATATGTTATTGGAGCAAAAAGTTGTAGAAGTCAGCAAAGCCTATGAGGATTTGCAACAAATGCAAATTAAGTTAATCCAAAGCGAGAAAATGTCCGGATTAGGGCAACTGGCGGCTGGCATTGCTCATGAAATTAATAACCCTATAAATTTTATAGCGGGCAATCTGGGTTATGCCCAAGAGTACGCTCATAAATTACTAAAAATTATACACCTATATCAAGAAGATTATGTAAAGCCCACCCCTCGGATTCAAGCAGCAATAGATGAAATAGAACTGGATTTTCTGGAGGAAGATTTTATAAAAATTCTGAAGTCAATGAACTTAGGAACGCAGCGCATCCAAGAGATTGTCAAGTCTATGCGAGTTTTTTCTCGCGTGGATGAGGCAGAAGTGAAAACAGTAAATATCCATGAAGGAATTGATAGTACACTCACCCTCCTGCATCATCGTTTAAAAGCAAAACCAGACCATCCTGAAATAGAACTAATAAAAGAGTACGGTCAGATTCCACAAGTAGAATGCCATGCCGGACAACTAAATCAAGTGTTTATGAATATTCTTTCTAATGCCATTGATGCTTTGGATGAATCTAATCAGCAGCGTTCCTTTGTAGAAATCCAACAACACCCGAACCGCATTCAGATTTGTACAAAAGTAATTGACGATAATTGGGTTGCTATCCATATTAGTGACAACGGTCGGGGAGTTTGCGAAACCGTAGGCCCGAAGCTATTTGACCCCTTTTTTACCACCAAACCTATCGGTAAAGGAACTGGCTTGGGGTTATCTATCAGTTACCAAATTATCGTTGAAAAGCATGGGGGCAGGTTATACTGCCAGCCTGTATTAGGAAAGGGCATAGAATTCGTCATTGAAATTCCAATTCGGCAACAAGCTAGTCAAGCTGCTTAGTTTCGGGGTGCAATTCTGTTTGGCGATGATAGCTATCGTTATGAAGGCTGCGACTTTTTCGGCTGAAACAGAAGTTGATTATTTGGTGACTAATGCTGTCACCGATCAAGCAACTGCACAATGGATAGTAATATCATGTCCGCTCGATCGCCCATAATACATAGGGGCCCGTTTGTGAGATTGTCCGTTTTTGGCAAATATTATTGGCTCACGGGCCCCTACAGGAATCAGGGTAATCGACAGGATTTGATATCAGTCCTGACTGCAAACTTTTGATAGGATTGAATTCCTGACTACAAACTTTTGTTAATTTCTCGCCGATCGCGCGGACGACAGGGATTACCCGTACAAACAAAGCCGGCAGGCATATTTTTAAAGACGCTGCTGCGAGCTCCAATTAAAGCGTTGGCACCGATTTCGACACCAGGGCCAATGAAGCAGTCGGCGGCAATCCAAACGCCGTTATTAACGATCACAGAAGCTGTTATTAAGCCAAAGGCGGAGTCTTGGGGGTCGTGAGTACCGGTGCAGAGGTAGCTTTTTTGAGAAATGACGCAGTGTTTGCCGATCGCAATTCGATCGAGACTGTAGAATACAACATCATCTCCGATCCAACTGTAATCGCCGATTTCAATTTTCCAAGGATAGGTAAAACGAGCCGTAGGGCGGATAATCACACCGGGACCTATTTTCGCTCCAAATAACCGCAGCAACGCGCTTCTGATGCCATTAAAAGGGTGTGGAGTGAGGGGAAATGCGATCGCCTGCACCAACCACCACAGCAAAATTAGCCAACCAGGCTTTCCCCGATCGAAATTTGATTGGTTGTACAGCCGCAAATCAACCAAAGATTCCCCTGTCAAAGTATTTGACCCATTATCGCTAAATGGATGAGCATTTATTTCAGGATTTGGGGAATTTGCGATCGGCTTTTGCGGTTCCGGGTCGGGAGTTGGCGTATAATAAGTCATCTAATGTTTAATTGAAAATCGAGTTTAGCTTTAAGGACTGCTGCATGACATTTCCAGTTAGGGACAATTTTAACTCTGAAAACGCCAAGGATATCGCACATTGCGAGAATACAAATCCCAAAATTGCCAAAGTGCAGCTTTTACAAACAGCATTGGTACTGCTTAGCAGCTTTTTTATAGCAGAGTTAATCGCTGCAATGACTTCTCATAGTTTGTCCCTATTAGCAGATGCGGGTCACGTTTTTTCAGATGTAGCAGCTTTAGCAATAACTTTGACAGCCACTTGGTACTCCTCAGTCAAAAGTAAAAGCAAATCCGTAGATTGTACGATCGCACAATCGCCAACCCCAGAACGAGGAGAAATCATTGCTGCTTTAATTAATAGCATCAGTTTAGTAGCGATCGCCCTGTGGATAGCCGCCGAGTCGATCGCCCGCTTGCAGTCCCCAACCCCCGAAGTAGAAGGACTCCCCATGTTAATTACCGCCATAGTCGGTTTAAGCATCAACTCAATCAATGCTTGTTGCTTGCATTCCTGCTGTCACGGCGACTTAAACCTCAAAAGCGCCTTTGTGCACTCCATCGCCGACATATTTTCCTCAGTTGGAGTAATTCTAGCTGCGATCGCCGTAGCGTGGCTGCACTGGAATTGGGCCGACGGCTTAATTAGCTTGCTAGTATCAGCCTCAATAATATTATTAACCCTACCCCTGCTAATCGAAAGCATCCAAATGCTGCTAGGCAAAGTATCAGCAATAGCCGCAACTCAACAACCTTGCGATTGCCAAAAAATCAGCGCCGAAAAATTGCTTTTTCCATCCCTAGAACAACTCATCAAATAACAACTCTTCATCCGCGTTCATCCGCGTATATCCGCCACCATCTGCGGTTAAAATCAAAGTTTTGTAAAGTTAGGTAATATTTACAGTGACTTAGGATTGTGGGAACGGGTATTTGAGCCCTATCAGCAGTCTTTAGAAATTGCTAGGAATTTGAAAGATAGCCTACCAGAGGCGGCTGCTTTGGGGCGACTGGGGAATCTTTACCAACAATATCGTCAAGGCGATCGTGCGAGTAACTTGGAAGAGGCGATCGCATCTTACACTGCTGCATTATCCGTCTACACCCGCGAGGCTTTTCCAGAAAAAGGGGCTCTGACGCAAAATAATCTGGGAGTTGCCTACTCTAACAGAATTAGGGGAGAGAAAGCAGAAAATATCGAAATGGCGATCGCATCTTTCACTGCTGCATTAACCGTCTACACCCGCGAAGTCTTTCCCAAAAAAGGGGTTCAGACGCAAAATAATCTAGCCACAGCCTACTCTGACAGAATTAGGGGATAGAAAGCAGAGAATAAGGATTAAACGGCAGTTGTGATTTTATCATCAGTCAATCACCTGAACTTTTATTTGTTAGTGCGCCAGTTATTACCGTCGTCGAAGCTAAAAAAGAAAATATTTTGGCTGGCTTGGGACAATGCGTAGCGTTCATGTTGGCCGCGCCAATTTTTAATGAAAATGAAGGCAACGAAATTCCTGTGATTTACGGTACCGTTACCACTGCCACTAACTGGAAATTTATGAAATTAACAAAACAGACGATCGAAATTGATTTAGTCGAATATTTTATCAACGATGTAGGTAAAATTTTAGGGATCTGAGCTAGTGGCATTCACTTAAGTATTAATTAGCTCAAGCAACCCGGCGGTTGAAATCGCATCTTGTCAAACTTTCGTCCCTCTCGCTTGACACTAAGAGGGACTCGGCGGTTGAAACCTCGTCTTGTCAAACTTTCGCCCACTCCAAGCTGACTAACAGATATTCTCACGGCAATTTCACTTCAGTCTCCTGACTGATAACTACTGATGGCGACAAAGGCGGCTGAGGTTCTGCCACATTCAACTGACCGCCACAAGAACGCAACTCGTAAAGTTTTGCATTAATTTGATACTCGTACTGACTCAATAGCCTTGCATAAATATAGCCAGCTTTCCCATCCAAAAAGCCTAACTGAATGAAGTAAAATAAAATAAATCTGAGCATTGGTTTACAAGGCAGCCACACCCAAACTTTTTTGAGAAATCGTTTCCGCTGGACTGCATCTCCAAATAGGTTAGCGCCAATAGTGCCGCTGTCATCGCGACCCGTAAGAATGTTGTAATAAACGCGAGCGTCCCAATTAGAATAGCGGTTGTGCCGTTCTATCCAGTGAAATAAATCGCGGTAATCCTCGTGGATCATGTCATTTTTTAAGTAGCCGACTTGACCGGCTAAAATGACGTGTTCGTGAACTTCGTTGTCGCCAGTATTAGGGACGGATTCAGTGCCGAGATTTTCGTAACGGCCTTTTTGATGCTTGAACAAACGCAAATTCCAGTCGGGATATCGGCCGCCGTAACGCAGCCACTGACCTAAAAATAAGACTTTGCGGTTGAGGTAGTAGCCGTCAAAATTGGGGTCTTCGATCGCCCGCGCGATTTCGTCCCAAAGTTCCGGCGGAATGCGCTCGTCGCAATCGACAATTAATACCCATTCGTTGCGAAAGGGCAGATTGTCCAAAGACCAATTTTTCTTTTTCGGCCAGCGGTTGTCGAAGTAGAACTGCACTACTTTTGCGCCGGTGCTGATGGCAATTTCTACCGTGCGATCGCTGCTTTGGGAATCAACCATGAAAACTTCATCGGCCCTGGCAATGCTGGCCAGACACGCAGGTAGATTAAGTTCTTCGTCTTTTGCCGGAATGAGAACTGAAACCGGAATCTTGGATGAACTAGATGTCATAATCGAGTGCTTGAACCTGAATGCGGTCGAGTTTTTGTAGATGAAGTGCGATCTGCACAGCCGCGCCCACAACTTGAGCAGCGAGGGATATTGCCTATAGCCTAATACCTGCTGGTCGATTTCGGTGCAAAAATCAGCCCGCGGATTGCTGCACTCAAATAACCGATTTGGCCCCAGGCAAAAACGAAATTTTCAAAGCGCAGCCCCGGATCTCTAATATATTTTAAAGACTTCCACACACCTCTCAATATTCTTTCACCCCCTCGCCCAAGCTGAGCAATACCGGCTCGATCGGACAATTGTTCGCGATAACACTCGCTGATCCCTTGCCACCACCCGCGCTCTAGGAACCAAGCTTTGTTGAGCCTTTCTGTGGCGACATTGTGAAGCACCAGGGCCTCGGGTAGATAAACTACTTGCCAACCTAACTCTAAAGCTAATTCTGTCGCCCGCAACTCTTCATTTGACAACAATTTGGTGCCGACTCTACCGAGTTTGACATCGAAGCCGCCAATTTGTTCGAGAAAAGTGCGCCGGATTGAGTAGTTTACACCCCTGGGAGTCAAACCGGCAGCAGTGACGTAAACGCAACTTTCCCCCAAATCGTAAACTCCCAAGTTCTGGGCCAATCCCGGTGAGAGCCATGCGGGCGGGCTGACTCCAATCGGCCAGAGCAAATTGACTTTGCCACCAGCTACGGCGAGTTTTTGATTGCTTTGATAAGCGCTGTGCAGCACCGTGAGCCAATTCGGGTCAGCAACAGCGTCGTCGTCGAGATAAGCTAATATTTCGCTGCTAGCTTCCTTGGCGCCGGTGTTCCGGGCTACTGACAGACCGATTTCGGGTTCCCAGACGTACTTGAGGCGCCGATCGCCCAGTCTTGCCTCTACCACCTCGCGGGTGCGCGAAGTGGTACTTTCCGGGCTGGCATAATCGCTAGAAGCGTTATCCACTACTACTACTTCAAAGTTGTCGGGAAAATTCTGTATCAGCAAGCTGTCGATCGCAGCACCTAGATAGGCGTGACGATTGTGGGTGCAAATTATCGCTGATATCTGAGGATGTTGTGGCATAAATAACAGCTAGGCAAATGCTGGGAGCTCGATCGACTTACTCTGATATTGTGTCATCAATGCTATTATCGCTTAAAAAGCATTTGGTCGTTGGCAGTTTAAATCATAATTGGCAATTGGTAATTGGCAATTGCCAATTGCCAATTGTGTTTAATCCCTAGTATGTGACCCCGCCTAAAAACGGATACAAGCTTCTGACAGGATTCGCGATCGCCCAAATTTTTCTACCCAACTTCAAGCTCCCAGATCGATCTGTGGAGTAAATGTCAAATCTCAAATCGACTGACTGCTAACTGCTGACTAATGACTAAGTAATTGGGTAGAAATAAACATTACATGGAAGGGTGGGTTTTGTACTCATCAACTCTCTCTTAGTATAGATCCTAGGCTAAACGGATCCCTACTTGACCGAAAGCATCCAGGATACAAGCCCCCGGATTCATTCCGAAAGCAGACTCAGGACCGGTGAAATAAAAAACCTGTATCCGATGAAACTTGCCTAACGTATTTATCCGTGGGTCAATGCTTCAATTCTTTAATCTAAAATCTCAAATCTAAAATCGATTGACCCTACAAGATATTATGGTTTTTTTGCCCTTACCTACTTAATTACTAATGACTAACTCAGAACCAACTGCATCGAGACAATTAATCTTAGTAACTGGGCCGGCCCGATCGGGCAAAAGTGAATGGGCCGAAACTCTGGCTGCGGGTTCGGGAAAACAAGTAATCTATGTGGCTACCGGCCGGGTAGATGAAGCCGATTTCGAGTGGCTGCGTCGCCTCGAACAGCACCAAAAGCGCCGTCCAATCAACTGGACAACTCTAGAAGTGCCGATCGAATTATCGGCCGTTGTGCTCTCAGGCAAGCCGTCGGATTGCTTTTTGATTGATTCGCTGGGAACTTGGACGGCGAATCTTTTGGAACAAGAAGCGGCTGTTTGGGCTACGCAGCAGCAAGATTTGCTCGCTAGTTTGAAGTCGGCGGCGGCCGATGTAATTTTGGTAGGGGAAGAAACCGGATGGGGCGTTGTGCCTGCTTATCCGGCGGGGCGGCTGTTTCGCGATCGCCTCGGTACTCTCGTGCGCACGATCGGGGCGATCGCCGATACTGTTTATCTCGCTACCGGCGGTTACGCCTTGAATCTGAGCTCTCTGGGTACGCCGCTGCCGCCTGCTGGGAAAAATTAACAGCCGAAGTCGCACTTGAGAAAGAAGATAAAATCTCGGTTTCCTGATGGACAATTTTAACTGAAAATCAGGTATAATTTTAACTAAGATTGAAAACTCAAAACTTACATAAATTACTCAAAAAGCCTACTCCCTCGGACAACTAGCACAACAATTTGACACGAGGAATAGCCAAGTTTTGAAAAAATGTAAAATAGAAAATGTCTCTTGAGAAAGAGCGCACATTTCCAATAGAAAGTCTAAAATTACCAATTTGAAGGGTTGACTAGAAATTATGGCATCAGAGAGTGAAGTGAGAAAATACATTGCTTACTGGTTTCAGTTAGGCAAAAAAGTATTAATTCGCAATGGTTCCGAAGCGCTGCTGCCCAAATCGGTAATTGCGGGCGATCGCTACAGCAACGAATTTGAAGAATGCTGGCAAAAAATCCTCTCGCCCGACAGCGGAGACTGCTACCTGCAAGGCACAAACGAAACAATTGCCCAACTGCTGACACCAGCATGGGAAATCAGTGCCTGCGCGCGCTGCGCTATGCCCGTAGTATTCCGCGATTCCGGAATGCCCCCGGAGTGCTGTCCCTGTTACGATTTACCGAACTGGCCAGATACCGAAATGCCCCAACCTCGATCGCCCGTGTGCACCCAATCGCAATTGTCAGGCATTCGCGATCGACTCCTCAAAGCCGACGGCGAATAAAGATGGGGAGAGTGGGAGAGTGGGAGAGGGGGAGAGTGGGAGAGTGGGAGAGTGGGAGAGTGGGAGAGTGGGAGAGTGGGGAGATTAGGACTTCATCCTTTATCCTCCTAATTAATGACTAACTACTAACCACTAATAACTTCTGTCTTCGGTTTTATACCTCAAAGCAGTGGTGAGAAGGCAACAAATTGTTACAATGTCTTTACAATGCTTCACAGGTCTGAGTTTTATGGATGTCAAGACGGTATCGCCAGCCACCCCCCTAAGTTACTCAAATTCAGGGACTCACCCTGCACTCGGCAATCTCCAAGAGGTAAAAACAGTTCCCCTGCAAGCAGTACAAGTAGAACTAGAGAGTGCGACAGCAACTCCCGAACCGCTCAAATCAGCCAGAGACATAGCTTACGAGTTAGCAGGAGATGCTGTGCGCTACGATCCTGTGGCGATCGCCGCCCTGTACCGAAAGCGCCCCCTGCAAGTGTGGGGACGGCTGTCGAGCGTTGTTTGGACATTTTTTAGCTTTGCCTTCAGTGTGTGGTTGGACGGCAAAACAGGCAAAACGGCCACCAACCAAAAGCGTCGCGCCGTCAGACTGCGAGAAATTCTCAGCCAACTCGGCCCGGCTTTCATCAAAATAGGACAAGCACTCTCAACACGGCCCGACTTAGTACCGCCGGCATATTTAGAAGAACTAACAACGCTGCAAGACCAATTGCCAGCGTTTCCTAACTCCGTAGCATATCAATTCATCCAAGAAGAATTGGGCGCCCACCCGAAGGAAATTTACGCCGAAATCACACCAGATCCGATCGCGGCAGCTTCCCTCGGACAAGTCTACAAAGGCAAACTCAAAACCGGGGAAACAGTCGCCATCAAAGTGCAGCGACCGGGTTTAGCCGAGAACATCGGTTTAGATATCTACATCCTGCGGCGGCTTGCAGTTTGGGCACAAAAAAACTTCAAAATAATTCGCAGCGACCTCGCAGGCATTATGGACGAGTTGGGCGAGCGAATTTACGAAGAAATGGACTACACCCACGAAGGTCAAAATGCCGAACGGTTTGCCCAACTATACGGTCACATCAAAGACATTTACGTTCCCAGCATCTACTGGGAATATACCGGCCGCCGCGTCTTAACAATGGAGTGGATCACCGGGGTCAAACTCACTAATTTAGAAGCAGTCAAGGCTCAAGGAATTGACGCTCCTTACTTAATTGAAGTGGGGGTGCAGTGTTCTCTCAGACAACTTCTAGAACACGGTTTCTTTCACGCAGACCCGCATCCAGGCAATCTTTTGGCAACTCCTGACGGTCAGTTGGCTTATCTCGATTTCGGGATGATGAGCGAAGTGAAACCTTATCAGCGGTACGGCCTGTTAGAAGCTGTGGTGCATTTGGTGAACCGCGACTTTGAAGGGTTGGCAAAAGATTACGTTAAGTTGGAGTTTTTAACGCCAGACACGGATTTGACGCCCATTATTCCAGCTTTGGCCGGCGTGTTTAACAATGCTTTGGGTGCTAGCGTTGCCGAACTAAATTTCAAAAGCATTACTGACGAGCTTTCGGCGGTGATGTACGAATATCCTTTCCGGGTTCCAGCTTACTATGCTTTGATTATTCGATCGCTCGTTACGTTAGAAGGGATTGCTATTAATGTCGATCCAGAATTCAAAGTGCTGAGCAAAGCTTATCCTTACGTCGCAAAACGGCTGTTGAGCGACCCCGCACCGGAATTGAGAGCATCCCTGCAAGACTTGCTGTTCAAACAAGGCGAATTCCGCTGGAACCGCTTAGAAAATTTGCTCAACAATGCCCGCGAGAGCGAGGATTACGATATCAGCCAAATCTTGAACCAAGCTTTAGAATATTTATTCTCCGAAAGAGGAGATTTTATTCGCGATCGTATTGTCCTGGAATTAGTCAAAAGTCTCGACACACTTTCGAGCAATGCTTTTGCTAATGCCAAAGCAGTCGTGGGCGAATGGTTTGGAGTCAAGGCAAATCAACCTGTGGTTTCACAAACGGAAAAAAACAATCTAGAACACATTAAACGGATTTGGGATATTTTGCAATCAACTCGGGGTTTTGACGGGACGAAGGTATTGCAGCTACTTCCGCAGTTGTTGGTGAAACCAGAAGTGCAGAATATGGGGCAGAAAGTAGTCGGCGGTTTAGCTCAAAGAGCAGTTGCTAGGCTAATTCGCGAGTTTTTGGTGTCGCAGGAACCGGCTGTGATTTCTGAGAATGGAAGCTATCCTAAAACTTCGCCTCAGTTGTCTTTACCTGCGGCTAAGTAGTTGGATTGGGCGTTTTTTTGACCGCAGATATTAGCAGATAAACACAGATGAACGCAGATGGAATTCCGTCTGCGTTCATCTGTTTACGTAGGGTGCGTCCGCTAGGATTATTTTCGATTTAAACTAACAATCTGATCGCTGAGGCACCGAACCCAACCTTATCTTTTTCGTTGCAGATACTAAGGGGCATGATTAGGATATTCGGGAATATTCCAAGCATTACCATATTTTTCGAGCGTCAGAGTTGTTTGGACTGTCTTACCGTAGCCACCATTCTCTTCATAGGCGACCTTTACAACCCTGACACGATGTAGAGAGGATCACCCTCGGTTAGATAGGCTTACTGGATAATCCTATTTGTTATAGTCATAGGGAGGATTCCAAACGTAGGGAACAGTTTGACGATTTCTTAGGATATCTGAACCAGTTGGATAGTTAACCTCAACGTGTAGGTGTGGCGCACTACTAGCACCATTGTGTCCTGTGGCAGCGATCAGTTGTCCAGCTTGTACTCGCTGGCCGACTATAACTCGAGCCGAATTATGCTGGATGTGCATATAGAGGGAGCGATAGTACTTACCAGAGTTATGGCGTACATCTTGATCGTGTTCAATCACAATGTAGTTAACAATAAATGGGGTGGAAGTGTACTGATTATTCTGCTGTGGCAGTAGGTCTTGTACATCCTGCTTGATTGCAATTACTTTCCCACTCCGCATAGCGTAGATAGATGTACCAATTCCTGCACCTATGTCATCTGCAAATGCCTGAATAGGACTATCACCAGGCCGTCTAAAGTGACTAGAGTAAGCCTCTTTTCTACCTGCCCCATTTAATGGATTCTGGAAACCACGTAAGGGGTTAGTAGATATAGGATTAGCAAACAAGGCTGGTTGGTTGTTGGTAGGAGTGCCAGTGCTTTTCCAACGCTGGTTCGCATTATTAGCATCGCAGGTAATTAGATGAATCCTGCCAGTATTAGTACGAGTTGGAGAGTCAACACAGAAATTAGTTCCATTGCGGCGGATTAAAAACTCTCCACTAGGAAGATTCACTAAATTCCAGTTTTGATCGGGGTCGGAAGCGTTGCAATTCCACACATTCATTTCCGCATTATTGGAAAGATAATGAGCATTTAAGCACTTGCCTGTTGAACCGTGACGCAACAGTATACTATTCCTACTGCTACCAGACAAACGGTCAAATTGCTGGTCAGGGTCGTTGATGTTATGTTGATAAAGAGACATCCGAGGAGTCCCGTCAATCAACCGAAAAGAGTTGTTTGTATTCAGTGCATATCCGCCATTTACCTGAAAAGTTTCCGCTGCTCGAGCTGCTTGTGCCGTAAAAGCTATAGAAACACTAGCAATGGCGCTCGCAGTAATTTTTTGAATTTTCTGGAAATTCACGATCCGACTCCTTTAATGATGAGTGATTTAATCAATTGCGGGCTGGAATATTCCAGCCCATTTTTCTTGCAGTATCAGAGCTAAAACAGGCAAAATCGCCACTTTTTTCCCGACAAACTTGGGTGTTCAACCAATAAGGCTGACTCCATTTATCCCATTTAATGTTGGCAGTAGCATTGATGGTTTTTGGTCTAGTCTCTGAGTCTAAATTAACTGGATCTCCACCTCCAGCTTGTGCTTTTTCACCTAAAAACAAAAGAGCTAATTGCAGAGTAATTAGAAGTGTCAATCGCCACCAAATATTTTTTGCTGGTGTTGACATTTTGTGGGAGCGATTGACTTTTTGATTTACGAGGAACACAGCATCTAATTCAACGTCAGGAATAGCCATGATTGTTGTCCTCTAATAGTAGAGACAAAGTGTACTGAAAATTGACTACAAAACTCCGCCGACACGCCGCATATACGTGTCGCAATTAGTGAGTTTGTTCAAGTGAAAATTAGGCGCGATCGCACTTCTATTCAGCCAAAACTCATTCAAAATCCATGCGACTCGTCACCACAGCTAAAGCGCGATCCTCTTCGAGGGCTTCGCTAACGCACTTCACCCGCGTTGTCGCTGCCAACTACTTATCAGCCGGAACTCGCTAGATTTATGCAAAACATCCCGACTGTTTTTGCAAAAATTTGTAAAAAATCCAGATTAACCAGAATCATAGTAGATGAACTCCCCAGCAATTAATTAATGCAACCGTGGAAATAGACTAAACCAACATCGGAATAAGGCTTTTCCAATATCCGTTGGGATGTTGGTTCGGATTTCGATCGAGAAGTTACGGGCGATCGCACTTTTGAATCACTCTCAACAAGTTCGATCGAACTTCGCAATTTCCCTTCTGTTTATCTATCAGGGTGAACTCAGTGGTTTTATGCAAAACTCTAGGAATTTTTTGGTAAGGTTTTGTAAAGACTGGTGAAAGTACGAAGGGGTGTTTTGGGGATTTAAGGGCGATCGGCCTTACGCGGGGGCCAGAAACCGGGTTTTTTACGAAAATTCTTCGCTATTACCAGAAGATTAGGCCAAAAACCCGGTTTCTTGAGCTTGGTGCGTAAGTCCTCATTTACTTATCAGCCTTAACTCAGTGGTTTTTTGGTAAAGCTTTCTAAAGACTGCATGAAAGCACTGGAAAAACCTGGTTTCGGGATTTGAAGCGCGATCGAATTACCAGTTAAAAATCCGGCAGGGAATTAATCATAGCTGTATCTGGCAACAGATCGATCCGTGCGATCGACTATCCAATCTCAAATCCAAAATCCAAAATCTAAAATCTAAAATAGGTTGACGGCGGGTACCTTATGCGGCTACGCTGTGAATTGAGAGGTTGCTTTGCTTGCATAGAAGGCAACCCGCGTCACCCAAAAATTTAGTTGCACTGCCCAAAGCTGCTGGTAACAGCAATGGACAGCATAACCGCCAAACTGAAGCAACCAGTCTGGAGGCTAACGGAGTATTGTAACATTCTCTGTCGCCGCCCTGCTGTGTGTTGAAATGCGGGGCGGCTGGATTTTTGGGTTTCCTTAGAAAACCAAAAGTCAGGAGAACATAATATGTCACAGAAATTCGTGCCCGACGAAAACGAATCCGATTGTCAAAATTCCGACTCAGCAGCCATATCGGAACAGGATGTGCTGCTGGTAACGGTTGTGGGTTCGCCCCAGGGTGTCCGGGAAACCATTCTTACTTTGTACCGATTGGGATTTGCACAAGTTGGTGATTGGAGTCCCCTACAGCGCGCGGCAACTGCTGGGCGCGTGATGAGTGTGCTGATTCGCCGTAAAGTGCGATCGGGCCGCACTACGCCGCCGGGAAAATAAGTTAAGCCACCGCCAAAGGACACAACAATGTTGTGTCCCTAGGAATGATATCTTCACTGGTTCCCAGGCTCAGGCTTGGGAACCGATATCACTCTTGACCGAAAGCATCCAGGATACAAGCCCCCGGATTCATTCCGAAAGCAGACTCAGGACCGGGGAAATAAAAAACCTGTATCCGATGAAACTTGCCTAACGTATTTATCCGTGGGGTCAATGTTTCAATTCTTTAATCTAAAATCTAAAATCTAAAATCGATTGACCTGGTTTGGGAAGATGGAGGCACAGCCTCCGGATCTGCGTTACCAGGCTGGAGCCTGGTAACGAGTAAAACCGGGTTTATGCAGGTTTTGATGGGTCTTAACAAAAATTCACATCTAATTGAACGGCCCAATCCACCGCACAGCAAGATTTTCAACCATCCGCTGAAAAAAACTTTCAGAATTTCGCATAAATTCCCCCAACTCAGGCTGATAAGTAAATGTAGGAACAAAGTTGCGGCCGCACTGAACTATGAATGATGAGTACATCCCCTCTGAGGGGGAAGACCACCCATCCGAGAACGAAACCGATGCTGTTGAGGGTGAGGGAGAATCGAATTTATCCTGCAGAAAACTTCTATATCAAGAACTCGATCGCCTTGTTAGCGAAATTTGCCAGCATCCTCCCGGTTTGAAGCGCAGCCGTTTGTTGAACCAGCTTCTGACTAAGATGAAAAACTCCGGCCTGATCTGGAAGGAAAATCTACCTTACTATGAAGATGCTTTGCAAGAACAGTGGGAGTTTTTCTCTAGCAATTTGTGCGAATCCTGCACTGGAACTCAGTACGATCGCACTCGCGGCAATGTCCTGACTTGGTTCAAGTATTATTTCAAGCGACGGCTGCAAAATTGGGCTTCGAGGGTAGATAGAGAAAATAACAGGAGATGCGATCGAGAACAAATTTTAGAAGACGGAACGCCGATCGATCGAATCGAAAATTTGCCTGATCGCGATCGAACTCACCTTCTCGAAACAGCTCAGCTTTTTACAGAACTTCAAGCCTGGATTGAAACCGATCCCGATCGGGTGTTGAGCAAACACGTTAGAGGGCGACCCGATATAACTTGTCAAGTTATATTAAAAGGCTTATCATCGGGCAAAAGTTTCACCGTATTAGCAGCAGAACTTTCCAGCTCGTATTCTACCCTGTATGCCTTTCACAAAGTTCAATGTCGCCCTCACTTGCAAACATTTCGCAACAATTACGAATCTTAATCATTAAAGGAGTTAACAATGGCACAAAGTAACAGTATCGGAAACGAATCCTTGCCAATGCCTATTACCCAAAAGGCAATTCATTCAGCACGGCAATTTGCTTCCGAACAGCGCCACCCCCACAAAAAAGAACAAGTTTATTTTAACACTTTGGCTGTGTTGGCGGTCCGCGATTACTTGACGCTTTTAGATATTGAAACTGATTTAACTAACTGCGATAGCTGGAATCCTGTTGTTCGCTTGTTGGAAAATGTGGCCGATCTATATATCAAAAATTTAGGAAAAATTGAATGCCGTCCGTTGATAAATTTGCCGATAAACGCAGAAACTAATCGCATCAATTCGCCGCAAAACCTCTCGCATACTTGTCACGTTCCCCCGGAAGCAAGGGAGGAACGCATCGGTTATCTGGTAGTAGATATTGATGAAGATGAAAAGGAAGCAAGATTGCTGGGATTTTCCCCAACTGCGGGGACGGGCGAATTAGTATTGAGCGAGTTGCATTCCTTGGATGACTTCTTGCTTCACCTGGAACATATATCTGAATCTCAAGTCAATCTGCGTCTGTGGTTAAAGAATGTATTTACATCAAATTGGGAGTCGGTTGAATCAATCTTCAATCCGCAGCCTTCGACTTCCCCTGTTGAAATTGAAAACCCGGTTAAATCTAATTTAGGCAATTGGTTGAAAAATGTTGCAGAAACAGGTTGGCAGAAAATTGAGCAAGGTAAAGAAAATTTAGAAAACCTGATTTTTCCTGAAGAAACCCCCAATTTTGCATTGCGAGGAGGTGCAAATTTGAGAACAGAATCTGCCTCGCCGGGCCGTCAAAGCAGCATCAACAGGTTTCCCGAAGCTGATGTGACGCGGGCTAAGTTGATTGACTTGGGTATGCGTTTGGGAAGGACGAGTGTTGCTTTGTTGGTTGCTATTGCCGAAGAGGACGATCGCACTCTCAGAGTTCACGTCCAACTGCATCCGGCGATCGGAGAACTTTACCTGCCACTCAATATTAAACTGTCCTTAATATCCGACACCGGAGACAATCTACACGAGGTAGAAGCAACAGTTCAGAACTTGTGCATTTTGCTGAACGATTTTCACGTAGAACCAGACGAGAGCTTTAGTATTCGAGTAAGTTTAGATGATTTAAGCATAACAGAAACTTTTGTGGTATGATACTTTGATTAACTGCAATCGCCTACAATTTATGAGCTGGACTGTCATCTTGGCTTTGGGGTATGGGGATTTAAAAAATGGTTTTTCTCATGTGACTGCAGAGTTAAAAAAACAAGGAGAAACTGTCGCTCAACGTTTCGCCAGCTTGCCACCAGCACCTATAGTTCAGGAGTTGCATAAAAGGTGGAACGCTAGTTGTGTCGCATCCCAATATAACAGAAGCGGTTCTCGGATAAAAATCAACTCTGCAGGCATAACAAATATTTCTGAAGACAAGCCTTATGCTATCTATCAAGCTTTGAAGCAAGAGATGAACAAGTGGCTGAGTGCTGACGAGTTTTACAGAAAAATAGAGGTAGAACTCAGAACGGAAATCAGCAATCGAGCCGAGTGCGTTGAAATATTTCTAGAGTGCAATAACTCTCTGATTTGGCAGTTGCCTTGGGATGCGTGGCAATTTCGCACAGACTACCGCAACTCGGAAATCATCGGCAGTTCCCCAGAATATGGAAAAGTTCTTCAACAGGCAACTGTAGGGGGAATGCCTCTACCTTCGCGAGGCAGAATTTTAGGTGTTGTCGGCAACAGCAAGGGAATTGATGTTGGAAAAGATACAAAAGAGCTTAAAAAATATTTGGGCGATCGCTGCGAATTAAAGTTTCTTAAAGAACCGACACCTCAACAGTTCTGCGAGCAGTTGTTTGATGAAAAAGGCTGGCAAGTTTTATTTTATGCCGGACACAGCGAAAGCGATACTAATGCTGCTAACGGACTACTATATATTAATCAAGAAGTTCAAAATAATACTGTTAGTTTAGAGGATTTCAAAGACGGTCTGAAGAAAGCTATTTTTAAAGGGTTGCAGTTACTAATTTTCAATTCCTGTTCGAGCCTGGGAATAGCAGCCGATTTGGTTAGTGAGGGCATTTCTTTACCGTCAGTAATTGTGATGCGGGCGCCAATCCCGGATTTCATTGCTCAGGAATTTGTGAAGTCTTTGTTTAGATATTTGGCTCTCAAAGAACCTCTGTTTTTGGCGGTGCGAAAAGCTAAGGATGATTTGCTGCGCTGGGAACCTCAATTTCCGGGCGCGAGCGGAATACCGGTGCTGTGTCAGCATCCCACATTTGAGGGATTAAAATTTCTAGAGTTGGGAAGCAGTCGCTCTGTTCCCGCAGGTGATGTGGCGGGCGACCGCCCAAATAACCAATGGTTAATTCTTCCAATTGATTGGATGCAGCGGGCGGCAAAAAGTTTAGGTATTACGGCTATCAGTTATGTGTTGATGGGCCCGATACTTAGCAGCGTTGTGAATGAAATAGGAAAGACCAGCCACCGTCAGGGTCAACTATTAATCGCTGAAAGATGCTACCAATTAGCAACTTTACTAAATTTAAATTATGCGACGCCTCATTATAACTTAGCTGTGTTGTATGAGGATTTGAATGAAAAAGAGTACGCGCAAAAATTAATGAAGGATGCAGCGCGGCGGGGTTCTGCTGAGGCGAATTCTCAAGTATCTCGATCGCTGATTCTCAACAATCAACCTCAAGAAGCTTTAAAATTTATCGCTCGCTGTTTAGAGCACACTGAATACGACGGAGTAAAAGCCGCTTGTTTTAAAAATCGCGGCTGGGCGCGGTTTAAACAAAAGCAATATGACGCTGCTGAAGCAGATTTAAGAATAGCAATAGGATTCAGAGAGGATAGCCCTGAGGCTCAATGCCTTTTAGCACAGGTTCTGGAAATTAAAGGTAAGCCGCAAGCAGCCTTGGAAGCCTGGAATCAGGCGGTTAAATATTCTGATTACCGCGTACCAGAACAAGATCGATGTATCCAAAATGCCCAGCAACGTTTACAAGCAAAAGGAAATATCAAGTGAAAATCAGGATTGCAGTTTTTATAGCTTTAAGCTCGATCGCAACTAGCGCACTAGCAGCCAGTAACAGAATATCGAACGGACTGATTATCCACAGTAGCGGGGAAGTTGCGATCGAGCGCCAAAACGGCCGAATTGTTCGCCCTACCGGGGGTACACCGATTTATCCGGGAGACACACTGCGAACAGCACAAAACGCACAACTGACGATCCAATGTGCAGATTTGGGAATTAAGTCGATCGCATCGGGTGAAAATCAATTGAATA
Source organism: Microcoleus sp. AR_TQ3_B6 (assembly GCF_036702785.1). NCBI lineage: Bacteria > Bacillati > Cyanobacteriota > Cyanophyceae > Oscillatoriales > Microcoleaceae > Microcoleus > Microcoleus sp. AR_TQ3_B6. The sequence continues at coordinate 53,988 of NZ_JAUBVJ010000010.1, forward strand.
GCTGTTTGTTAGCCAAAGAAGAGTCTAAATCTGATTGTAGCGCCGACTTGGTTAAATGTCCCGATCGCGGCGATGAGAAAATTACTTGGAATAGCGCGCCAATTCCTTATATTATCAGTCCGCGGCGCACGAAATTGCTCGACAGCAAGCCTATTTTGCGGTGGAATCCGGTTGCTGGTGCGACTAGCTATAAGTTGAGCCTCCGCGAAAATGGAGCGAAATTAAACTGGGAAATGACTGTTAGCGGTACTGAGGCTGTGTATCCGGGGGAACCACCGCTGAAACCGGGTGTTAGGTACCGATTGATTGTTGAGGCGAATACGGGTGCTTCTTCTGAAACTCCGGTGGTGGAAGGAGATACAGCGTTTAGGTTGCTGGATGAGGGGGAGGTGGAAAGGGTGAAAAGTGAGGTTGGGGCGATCGGCAAACAAGTACCTAACGAAAACGCCCAAAAATTAGCAATAGCCAACCTTTATCTTAACACAAACTTGATTGCAGAAGCAATAGAAATTTTAGAAAATCTACAAAAAGCCGGAGTGGAAACACCGCCAATTAATCGAGCCTTGGGCGATATGTATCTGGAAAAGCTACAACTGGTTCCGCAGGCTGAAGTCTACTATTCCAAGGCGATTAATACGGCGAACCCTGACGATATTGAGGAGTTGACAGCGGCTCGATACGGATTGGGACAAGTTCATTCAGCGATGAGAAATAATCTGGAAGCTATGAAATATTTGCGAATGGCAAAAGATGGATATACAACTTTGGGAGATTTGCCAATGGTGGAGAAAGTTGAGAAGCAATTGCGAGATTTGCAAAGGAGGGAAGAGAGGAAATAGTAACGGGTGGTGACGTTAATTCTGGCAGGATTTGTAACGTTAATTCCGGCAGGGAATGAATTCCCTGCCTCAAAGCAAAAGTCCACTGAAGTGGACTGATCTCATAGTCCTGGACACACTGCAGCGTAATTCTGTCATTCTGAGTGAAACGAAGAATCTCAGGCCTTTGCCACACCATTACCATGCGTCCAAGACTGTATCAAACTTTTTTTTCTACAGTCCTCTTCAGAGGACTTTCGCTATCAGCCAGGGAATGAATTCCCTGGCGGGCTTTGGGACTGTCAGAGGGCGCTGGTGGGCTTTCGCAATTATCAGAGTGAACTAGATATCATCTACTAAGAAAAACCATGAAATCAACACACAAAAAAACCCGCTTTTTCCTAACCTTGCTCTCATTTACCGCCTTAGCAATGTGGGAAATAGGACTTTTCCCCCCATCTCAAACAGCCACAGCCCAAATTACCCCCGCAACCGACGGCACGAATACTCAAATTACTCCCAGCGGCAACCAATTCAACATCCAAGGCGGACAACAATCTGGCGACGGTGCGAATCTCTTTCACAGTTTCCAACAATTCGGTTTAACTCAAGGGCAAACTGCCAATTTTATATCAAATCCCAATATCCGCAATATTTTAGGGCGAGTTGTCGGCGGCGATGCTTCGCTGATTAACGGATTAATTCAAATAACGGGCGGCAATTCCAATTTATTTTTAATGAATCCGGCGGGGATTGTTTTCGGAACAAATGCCAGTTTGAACGTCCCTGCTGCTTTCACCTCGACTACTGCGACGGGCATCGGTTTTGGCAATAACTGGTTTAGTGCGGCTGGTACTAATAATTATGCTCAATTAGTCGGAAATCCTAATACTTTTGCTTTCACCAATCTACAGCCGGGAGGAATTGTCAATTTCGGCAATTTGGCAGTGGGACAAGGGCAAAATTTAACTTTATTGGGCGGCACGGTTTTGAGTACGGGACAACTTTCTGCAGCGGGAGGTAATATTACTGTTGCGGCTGTACCGGGCGAGAGTTTACTCAGAATTAGCCAAGCGGGAAATTTATTAAATTTAGAGATTCAGCCGATTACTGATGCTTCGTTACCAATTGCAAATTATCAATTATCAGTCTTATCGCTTCCTCAATTGCTGACAGGAAAAGCAGAGAGTCATGCAACGGGAGTGACAGTCAATAATGATGGAACTGTACAGTTGAATGGTACGGAAGCAATAGTGCCAACTCAGCCAGGAACTGCAATTGTTGCTGGTAATCTTAATGTCTCTGGGGATAAGGGAGGTAGTGTAAATGTGTTGGGTTCGCGCGTCGGTTTGATGAATGCGAATATCAACGCTTCGGGGATTAATGGCGGTGGGAATGTGCGCGTTGGCGGTGATTACAAGGGTCAAGGTACTGTGCCAAATGCGCTGCGGACATTTGTGAGTAATGATTCCACAATTAATGCTGATGCTATTATAAACGGTGATGGTGGCCGCGTCATCGTTTGGGCGGATGAAGTGACAGGTTTTTTGGGTAATATTAGTGCTCGCGGCGGCAGTAATTCTGCCAACGGTGGCTTTGTAGAAGTCTCTGGCAAGGAAAATTTAATCTTTCGAGGAGATGTCAACGTTAGTGCAAATAACGGAATAAATGGCACGATTCTGATAGATCCAAGAGATATTATTATTCAGGTAGGAGGCACAGGAGCAAATGATACTGAACTCGACCCAAATGTTCCTTCAAGTGATGTCGCAGGCACGATTTTATCATCACATGGTGGTATCGCAACTGATTTCACGATTAGCGATACAAAGCTAACTTCTTTAACTGGCAATATTATCATTCAAGCAAACCGAGATATTGTTGCTCAGACAGGGACAAATTTGAAATTTGTCAATCAAACATCTGGCGAAAATATTACTTTCCAAGCTAATAGAGATATTCAGCTAAATACCAATATTGAAACAGCAGGTGGGTCTGTCAATTTTTCTGCGGGTCAAAACCTGACAGCACAAAATGTTAAGACAAATGCTGGTAACTTGAATTTTTCTGCTGGTAATCAGTTGACAGTTGGTGCAATTAATTCAGGTAGCGGTAATATCACTCTAACAGGCAACGAAATTGACTTGACAGGAGGTTTTTTTTCTGTGCGAGGGACTGGCAATTTAGTCATCCAGCCTGCAACGCCCAGCCAAGATATTATTATTGCTGGCAGCGATAACAGCACAGCAGCCTTAGATTTTACAATAAATGAGTTAGGTAGCCTCTATTTGGGGTCTGGGTTTGCCTCCCTGACAATTGGGCGTCCTGATGGGAGTGGCACTATTACAATTAACGAAATAAATGACAATTGGAGACCATTCAGGGAGCCAGTAACGATTCAAGCACCGATAGGTAATGGACGAATAATTGCAACTGGGGACATTAGACTAAGGAGCGGATCGCAAGCTCCATCTATTACCTTAATAGCAAATCAGGATATTTCTATTAAAAGCATCTATCCAGATTCTGATAGTCCAGGCTCAAACATTACCATCCAGGCTGGGGGTAACATTACTGCAAGTAGTCTCGGTATCGGCTCATCTTATAAAAGTGGAGGTAATATTAGCCTGACTAGCAATAACGGCGGAATTACTGTGTATTCTCTAAGTTCGCAAGCTGGAATGATTTACCATATTGGAGATGCTAACGCTGGCAACATTACTTTGAAAGCTGCTAACAATATCGCTATCAGTTCAGGTATTAGCTCGTTTTCTGGTCACCCTAATACTACTCTTGGTTTAACTGGTATGTGTGTAGCATCTGTTGGTCAAACCTGCACACCTTCTCCTGGGCCTACTGCTGTTAACGGCAACTCTAACGGTGGCAATGTTAGCATCACTAGCGCTAATGGAAGTATTTTGATTGGTGAACAGGGCATCCGCACCTACTCTTATCCTCTAAGTGAATCAGGTACTACCGCCCTTAATGCTAACAGCGGTTCAGTTAAGCTTGAAGCTTCTGGTGATATTACAGTTGGTTTTATAGCCGCATTTGCAGGTCAAGGTACTGATACTGCTGTTAAGTTTGGCTCTGGCGCTCCTCCTATTTCTGTAACTGGTACATCCAATGCAGGAAACCTCAGTGTCACTACTAAAAATGGTTCAATTACTGTTAATTCAGCTATTGATCTGTCATCTGACAAAGCCACTGGTGGTTCAATTAATTTCCAGGCTGGAGGTAATATCACCACTGGTGAAATCCGAACGCACGGTCAGCAACAGGGTGGAAGCATAAATCTGAATAGTGGTGGTTTTATAGATACAAAAGCTGGGAGCTTATCTGCGTTTTCTGATAAAGGCAATGGCGGTAAAATTAGCTTGGAAGGTTCTGGCAACATTACTACCAGCAACATTAGCTCAACTGGCTTCCAAAACGGCGGTTCCATCACCTTTAAAAGTGGTGGCAGTATCGATACAACCGCCGGAATTATCAACGCAATGGGCGGCAACAACGGTGGTAATATTTCCCTCGAAGCCACAAAGAATATCACTACAGCCGGAATTGGGAACTCGGCTGTATTGTTAAGCGGGTTCAATGCCAATAGTGGCAATCTTCGCATTCAAAGCGGCGGTAACATTAACACAACTGCCGGCCCAATTATTACCGCTGCGGCGAATGGTAAGGGCGGAGATATTACCATAAACGCTCAAGGAAATGCTTCGACATCGGATATTAATTCCCGCACTTTCGCTCCCAGTACCACTGTGACTGGTGGCAATATTGATGTGAAGGCAAATGACTCTATTACTGCCAGTGGCGAGATCGCAACTAACCGCAACAACATTACTTTTAACGCTCCAGTAACATTAGGTAACGACCTCTCGGTCAAAATTTTAGAGACTGGCGATATTACTTTTAAGTCTACTGTTGATGGGCCTTACACTCTTACTGTGAAGCCAGAGGCGGGAATTGTGCAGTTTGGCGATGCTGTTGGCAGCCTCAATCCCCTCAACAGCATCAATATTCAAGACGATCTCCCCAAAAATCCCGTCGCAATTAACATTATTACTACGAATAACATTACCGCCCAAAATATTACCTCAACCGCCGGAATTTCTTTGGATAGCGACAAAGGAGAAATCACCACAGGTAATCTCGATACGACTTCCCCTAATAATGGCGGTAATATTGCTTTGAGCGCTGGAACTAATATTTTGGCGGACGATATCAATACCTCGTCTGGTGGTAATGGGGGCAGTATCTTGCTCGACGCTACCGGAAGTATTACTGTTGGTAAAATTGACTCTTCGGCGCAGGGGAATGCAGGGAATGTCACGGCTTATAACCGCAGCACTTCTGGCAATATTACTGTGAATCAAATTAATGCTCAAAGTCGCAGCGGTATTGGCGGAAATGTGGAGATTCTGATGGGAGGGTTTTTTCGATCGCTAACTTCGTTCACAGACGGAAACTGCATCAATGCTAGCATTTGTACCGCGGGAAATCCTGGAGATAGCAACGGCGGTACTATAATTATCCGCCACGGAGGCGCAGGATTAACGCCGTTTATTGTTGGTGATCCTGCCACAAATGGAACTGCGGGTGCAATTACTAGGGGAAATTCTAATCCTAATCAAACAATTTTGCGGGATAATTCCTATCTTTATACTTACAGACAGGATGCCGATCGCATTCAAATTATTTCCGTACCGTCGCCAACGCCTGCACCCACACCCACAGTTACTCCAACGCCTACACCCACACCCCCAGATCCTCCAACGCCTACACCCACACCCACAGTTACTCCAACGCCTACACCCACACCCGCAGATACTCCAACGCCTGCACCCACACCCGCAGATACTCCAGAGCCCGCACCCACGCCCTCACCGCTATTCCCACCGCGTTTACGCGTCGCACCATCACCAACACCCGAAAGCTCGATCGCACCCTCCCCAACACCCGAAACTTCGATCGCACCATCCCCAAATCCCCAAATATTTATCCCACCTGCCCCAACACCCGAAACTTCGATCGCACCATCCCCAACACCCGATCCGACTGGTTTTGACTTCAAACTACCTGAATTGCCCGGTTTATCATCCATACTGCCACCCCGCGCGCGCCCCACCACCCAGCCCTCAACACCCACAACGCCAAACGCTGCTGCCCGCATAGCTTCGACACCTACCCTTCCCTCTGTTTCCCAAATCACCTCCTCCTTCGCCACTCAACCTGCGATCGCCCCCCAACCTTCAAACGCGCCAAATCCGGCGCCCACAGCCCCTCTTACCTCTGTAACCCAGCCTGTAGATCAAATTCAGCCAGCGCCTGCAAGTGCGATCGTCCCCGCGCCTGCAAGTGCGATCGCCCCCGCCCCTGCAAGTGCGATCGCCCCCGCCCCTGCTGTCAGCCAAAGCCAAGATCCCCCACAAGAGTTAGCTTATTTAATTGGCGATTTATTGGGAGCTAAAACCTCTATTAGCCAAAACGCTGCAACGGGAAATACCCAATTTAATTGGGAGCGCAACAACGAAACAATTATCTCCATAGAACTTCCTTACACCCCATCAGTTAACACCATAGCCGGAGCCGAAGCAGATAACCTGACTTCTCCACAGCCAGCCGCTGACAATTTAACTGTTTCAGTCGCAGAAACTCCGCCGGAAATAATCGATGAAACTCCTAGTTTACCGATTGCTACTTCTGAACCATTTGACATCAACCTTTCTAACTTGTGGGAGACAATTGCTGCAATAAATACAGCGCCAGTTCAAGAATCACCGACTGTTGCTCCAGCACCCTCACCAGTTCCCGCCCCCTCACCAGTTCCCGCACCCGCACCAGTTCCCTCCCCCGCACCAATTCCGACTCCTGCACCAACTCCCGCAGCAGAAACGCCAAATATCCCCAATATCCCCAATCAAAATTCCTCTCAAATAACTCGATCGCTCGTAGAACAAACTCTCGACCAAAACAATGCTAACGATGCTGTTTCCCTAATAGACCAACTGTTTGAACAAGATTACGAAAATTATTATGGGGAAAATTTCACGGATAAAAAAATAAACGTTCAATATTTGAGAGAAACTCTGAAAAAGATTAAGGAAGAAACCGGAAAACAAGCAGTCATTGTTTACGCGATCGTCCGGCTCAACGAATTATCCCTAGTTTTAGTAGTCCCCGACGGCCCTCCGATTCTCAGAAACATCTCTGTCGAGAGCAAAGATTTGCTAGCAACAGTGGCAGAGTTTCATCATTCCTTGGGTCAAATAAATGATTATGAAAATGAAGAATTTTTGCCAATAGCTCAGCTACTTTACCAGTGGTTAATTGCGCCGATTAGTTCAGATTTAGAAGGATTAAATATCGATACGTTAGTGTTTTCCTTCGATGCCGGTTTGCGCCAATTACCGCTAGCAGCTTTGCACGACGGCAAGCAATTTCTAGTAGAAAAGTACAGCCTCGGCTCAATTCCCAGTGTCAGCTTGACTAACACCAATTATCAAAGTTTGCAAAACGCCCAAGTATTAGCAATGGGTGCTTCAAAGTTTTCCCACACCGATAAAAACCCTTTGCCAGCGGTGCCGATCGAACTATCTGCGATCGCCGGTACCAGAAACGACAGGAAAAAGCAAGCTGCATTCAGCAGAAATGAAAGTTTTGTCAATCCTGCTGCCGAATTTCCGTTGTGGCCAGGCCGCTTTTTTCTCAATCAAGACTTTACCCTGGAAAATCTCAGCAGACAGCGACAGCAACAGGCTTTTGACATAGTTCACTTAGCTACTCACGCCAGCTTTCCCCTAGGTCCAAACGGACGCAAGGAAGCTGAGATCGATCTGTGGAACCGTTCTTTAGCCCTGGATGAATTTAGGCTGGCGAAGTGGTACGATCGCCGACAAGTAGAGTTATTAGTGCTGAGTGCTTGCTCCACGGCGATCGGCGATAACACAGCAGAAATGGGATTTGCGGGACTGGCCGTCCGCAGCGGTGTAAAATCAGCCCTAGCGAGTTTGTGGAAAGTTAATGATATCGGCACTTTGGGACTGATGACCGAATTTTACCGCCATTTGCGATCGCAGCCAATTAAAGCTGAAGCCCTCCGAAAAGCTCAACTGGCAATGATCCACAAACAAATTGTAGTAAAAGACGGTCAATTGCGGGGAACTGAAAGCGCGATCGACCTTACTCAATCGGCACAAGTAGCAAATTCAGATTTATCTCACCCGAAGTTTTGGGCCGGATTTACAATAATTGGCAGTCCTTGGTAATAGGCGATATCTGTAGGAAAACCGCACGGCCCATAGGTGTCAACTTAAGCTGTCAGTCGGTTCACCCGGTAGTCCGCCAGGGAATGAATTCCACGGGGCTTATAGCTAAAGTCCTCGCTATGAGGACTAATGAGTTTAAAAATTTTTCTTTTCAGTCCTCTTGAGAGGACTTTAGCTTTGAGGCAGGGGTTTCAACCCCTGTCGGACTATCGGTTTAACGTGTTTGTTGACACCAATGGGCACGGCCCCCTCTCCGGCGCCCAGAGTAACGAGGCCTACTATCTTTTTATGCCATAAATTTGCTATGAAGAGTACAACTCAACTCTAGTGGAGCAAAATCAGTGGGCACTTTTGATAAAATATTCAATTCAGAAGACAAATCCGAAGCAAGCTTTACTCCAGAGGAATCGCTAGCAGCCGTAGCACTTGTCGCAGCGGAGGCAAATTTCCCTGATACGAATGCTGATATCTTAGAAAGCATACTTTTGGAATCAGAAATATTTGCTGAATATTCCGAAGATGATATGTTAGCAATGTTTGAAAAATTCGACAGTATTGTCGCCCAAGACGGTTTAGGAGCATTATTTAATACTGCTTGGGAATCTATGCCAGATGAGTTAGTGTTGGATACTTTTGCAATAACCGCAGCAATGTTTGTCGGAAATGGAGAAATATCTCAGAAGCACCAGGCTTTTCTCCAGGAATTCCAGCAAGCATTAGGTGTGGAAGACGAGGAAGCGGCGGAAATTATCGAGGAGGTAATTGCTGCTTACTCGGAAGTAGAGGGCGAAGAGTTTGATGTAGATGGGGAATTGTACGTATCTCCTGAAGGCAATTTTAGCGTCCCCATTCCTGTTGACGAGCAACGAGGGGGTAGAATTGACGAGGAAGAAGGCTCTGTGGCATTTTCTGACGACCTTGGTGTTTTGCTGAAAATTGATTATTTCCCTATTGCTGGTGAAGTGGAAGAAACAATCGAGTCGGTTGGCGAGGAAGCTTATCTCAAGTCTTTTTTAGACAATTTTGTTTCTGAGGCAATTCTTACTAATATTGCCAACTCTAAGTTACTTCACGCGGAATATTTAGAAGATGAAGAAGCTTATTTCGCGGTTGTCGATTTGCCTGCGGGTGCAACTATGAGTATGCAGAAAAACCAGGATCCTGTTACTCGGCTGGATGCTTACCGGGGACTTATGGCTTTTATCGCTGACGATTTTTGCTACACGGTAAGCTGTCAGCGAATTTATCAGGAGGGGGACGAATTGGGTTCCCTTGAGTCTGAAGTTGAGGGAATTTTGAACAAGATTTTCGAGTTTATTGAGACTATCGAATTCTCGGCACTCGAATAATATCGATTCTGGTAACACCGTCCGTGATTGTTGACTGTTGAGAGTTGACTGTGTTGTTTGGCTTCCAGGCTCTACCTGATAACGCAGATTCGGAGGCTGTGCCTCCAATTTTTCTCCGCAATTGAGGCTCTTCCTCGCTTATATCGCTGTATTGGCTCGACCTCGGAACCAGTTCAATCTAAAATCTAAAATCTAAAATCTAAAATCGATTGACTGTTGACGGGCGGGTCAAAAAAATGAAAATTGCGCGAATTATTTGTTGGCCTGGGGATTCGACTTTACGCCCGACTTTTGAAGCAAGGATGTGATATCATTCCGGCCTGACTGCCGGAATTGATGTAAAATAGTGCGATCGAGAACAGGCTTTTTTGAGCGGTTCTCGATCGCACTTCCAGATACATTCAGTCAACCACAGTCCAGAGACAGCAGCAATTAGCCGCCATTTTCGACTAATTAGTAGTCTGAGCTTCCACCAATCTTTGCTTGAGTTCTTCCAGAGCGCTCGCCCAGCGCGGATCTGGCTGCACCGAGCCGGAATCGGCGTTCGACACCGTTGTTGCTGATTGATTGCGGCGAGACTTGTTGTTGTCACCCCGACGGCGATTGCTTTTGCTGGAACCTCCTCCACCTTGGGTAGGGGAAGCCTCCCGCTGCTGCGGCTGCGGCACAGGTACAGGCACCGACGGCGACGCCGATGCCGACACCAACTGCGGTGACTGCGGCGACGACTGCTGCTGATCTTCTTCGCCCTTCTCAGATTTACCCTTAGACCGGGGCAGTGCCTTCTCTATTTTCAGCGGGTTTTCTTTGAACATCAAGCCGTTGTATTTCTCAATAACTTGGTCGGCTTGTTCGTCGGTTAGCACCGTCACAAAACCGAAGCCTCTGCATTTACCAGTTTTGCGGTCTGTAATTACCTTTGTGGTAACAGATTCGCCCTCCGGCGCAAAAACTTCTTGCAATTCTTGGCGATCGAGTTCCTTGGGTAGATTGCCAACATAAAGACGAATAGACATGAAAAATTCCTCCAGACTTGGATTTTAATTAATTTGCTCGAAGATAATTCCCTGAAGTCAACTGAATATTTACTTCAGGGAAACACCACATAACCGGAGAATTTGCACATTCCTCCCACCAACCTTGACAGATCCCCCCACCTTTTAGAACAAAAAGATGATTTACTCTGATAAGGCAGGAACTTAACCGCCGATGCAGAGAGCTTTTAAATCTCAGGTTGTTGTGTAAACTTTTAGTCATCACTCAAATGTTGAGGCTATTGGCTATTCTGTATTACTTGCTTCCGGTTTTGATTCAGAATGTTTATAGCCAGGGCCGTGTAGAAATTTATGTCCAAGGATGTGTCAATTGCCAGCGATCGGAATGCCAGTATTCAGTTTAATACAGTGATGGGTAAAATCGCTAACATTTTTTTAGCCAGTAATCTTACCCCGCTCCTAATCTCGCTCCTAATGCTGAGAACTACTCACTTACCCGGTATCCCTTAATTTGGGCCCGGCAGCGTCCGACCATTCTTTAAAGGTATCACAGCCTTGGTAACAGAGCTAGTTATTTAGGAAGATTTCAGGGTTAATTTAACGGAAACTACATCTGAATCACTTTTGAGAATTCATCCCGCACAGCAATAATAGCGGTCGAAAAAAAACAGCCGACAAGCGGCTGGCTGTACTTGCTGTGTTGGGATGTTGACAATTTTTACGCAATGCCTTATCGATTTTAGCCAACTGAAGTTATCGCGCTATTTGCTTTAATCCAATTCATGTAAATAAATGTAACAGAATGTCGGCAAAAAAGCAACTTTTCTTTACGAAAGAAGAAGTCCGATGGAAGTCGCAAGGAGGAAGAAGAGTGTCGGGTGGGCCACCAGCACGGAGAACATCGTTAGCGCAGCCCTCGTAGACGATCGCCCATCCGCTGTTTAACTCAAAACCGATCGAGGCTGGGCGTTGTTGGCGACTCGCGCGGCAATCCGTGAAGCGTAGCTATCCCGTAGGGAATCGCTATTCCTCACCTTGGGCCCTGGATAATGATGTAGGCGCCCCAAATAGCAGCAGCAAAGGCCAAAACCGCAGACCAAATCGGATGTCCGCTGTCACTGACTCTCCCTCCTTGACTGCGGAGACTTTCAAGGTCGATCGCCACAGTAGCACCCCGGCGCAGCCAACCAATCGCCACAACAGATTTTCCGATCAAATCGCTAGGGCGAGTAGTGTCTTTGATAAAAAATTGCCACAAAGAGCCAATGTAGCCAAACCTCGAAACATAGTGCAACCTCACCAAACCAGTCTCCGTTTGCAAAATCAAATCTTGTCCCAACCAATTACCCATACCCGATCGCCCCAAAAGTTGCCCCGAGAGGCGCACCGGTTGAGCATCCAGCGGTAAAGTCTCGGGATTTGACAAAATTTCCGGCACACTCGGCGAAGCGGTTTCTTTCGGTGTAATGTCCGGGAAGAAATAATTGATCCGTATGAAAGTACCGAGAGAAAACCCGATCGGCAAACAGCCCCAAATAAGCGATCGATCGCCCCACAGCCAATCCAGCAGCCAGATACTCGTCCTCGATAAAATCCCCCCTATCAGCCAAAGCAGGGCCACTATCCCCAAACTCATCGGAATCCCAAAAAACGGCGCACCCTGTAAAAATAGTTTTGAGTCTTTAAATTCGAGTATTGACTTAAACAGAGAGAATTTTCCTTTCCTGGGTTGTGCTTGCACTCCCGCGTTTGCCAAATCTAACTCTGTCTCCAACTTCCAGAATTGAGCATAAAGGGCCAACAGCTTCAAACGCTCTCCCAGCAAAGGATGCGCGCTGTTAACCGTCAACCAATTGCGCTCCCGATTGCTGACATCCCACAGCAAAATCTGTTCCAGGGGCGCGTGCAATGCAGCAGAACCAAGGGTTACAGCTTGTCCAACCCCTACAGGTAACAATAGATCGAAACTTTCCAGGAAAAAGCTAGTTTGTTTTTGCTGCTCGATATTACCAGCAATGCCGATCGCAATTTTAGCCAGTGCCCGGGTCAAACCGTTAGGATTGCCCGTAATTTCTGCAGCAGTACGATCGCTAAAATACACTCTGCGGCGGGACACCCACAACATCGGCCAGCGCAACAGCTTATAAATCCCGTAACAGGTAGCAGAAATTGCCGCGGCCACAAACTTGACAGCCGATCGAAAAAACTCGATCGTCATTAAATCACACAACCGCTCTTGCCAGTGCGCCACCTGCCAATAAATCAAGTAAGGAATCTGAATCAGCAGCAGCGCCAGCGACATCGGCGCAAAATCCCAGTGAGAGATATGGGCCAACTCCCGCGCAAAAATAGTAGCAATTTCATCATCCGTCAACTGTTCCAAAAGCCCGCGACTCACAGCAATCCGAGCAAAACGGGGCAAACAGCCGTAACTAAAAGCTACAGGAACATTCAGCGGCAAGAGTTTCAGCCCCGGTGCCGGCATATTTTGCTTCGTACAAAAACTTCGCAGTACCCGACTAGCTTCCTTGCTGTGCTTGGATAAAACCGACCCGCGCAGGGTTTCGATACCGCAAAACAGTTTCAGCAGGGCGTCTATCAGCCAGGGAGACGAGGCCAAAAGCAATCCAAAAACCATCTGAACAAACGGAGTTGGATCGCGGTAAAAAAGCTGAATCGGCGTGAAGATAGGCAGTCTACTGAATATGTAAAGCTGAACCAACAGAGAATTAGTGTTTGTCAGCAGGAATTGCAGGACAAACCGGGCTAGGAAAAATAGGGCGATGGTACTTGCAACGGCTTGCACCCGAAATTCCAGCAACTTCAGCGGTTTCAGCGGGCGCGGGCTTTTGGCGCGCCCTGCTTGGCGCCAAGTGAGTTGGTAAGTATCTGGGCTGGCGAATCCGGGGATATCTGTTGGGAAAGGGGAACTATTTTCGCCGCTAATTTCTGTATCGGGTGCGGTTTCTGTAGGGGCGGTGCCCCCGTGCCCGCCCTCTGATGTCGCGGGAATCGGCGGTGTGGGGGGTGGAGGGGGCGGCGAAATCGATTGCGCTTTGGTGTTTCCAGGCTCTACACTCGGCTCAAAAGGTAAAAAACCTGTTTTTTGGTCTGCGGTCGGTCGATCGCCCTCTATCGATTTTTTCGGCGATTTTTTCGGCGATTTTGTTCCGGCATCAAAGGGGACAAATCCTGTTTCGGGGGGAGTTTCTGGGGATTTTGGTTTATTTTCCGGTGGTTTTGGGGGGGGAGGGGGGGTTAATTCTGTTAAAGCGCGATCGGCCCAAGTTTTGACTTGAGAGTTGGGACTTTTGGCGAGGGAAGAGCACAGGGCGATCGCCTTTTTCCGATTACCGATTGCTTTGTACGCAGCCACTAACCCCATCTGCGCGCGGATTCCCGATGGCCGATTAGTGGCGGTTTGGGTAAGGGATTCTAAAAGGGCGATCGCGGTGGGGTAATCCTGCTGTTTCAAAGCTGCTAGCCCAGCCTCTAAAGACTGTTTTGCAGATGTATCCGCGGGATTTGGATTAGTGGGAGGTGCCATGACTGTGCTTTCGCTAGCGTCCTTTATTAAGATAGCTTGGCTGGTCGATCGATACCTGTTCTAACACAGCTCTATTTCTCTGTCACCAGTTGTTGCAAGCTTTGCCCCATTGCACCACAGCCACGATCCGGCAGGGGTTTCAACCCCTGCCTCAAAGCTAAAGTCCTCTCAAGAGGACTGAAGAATTATGCCTATTTGTGCTTAAATACTTCCTTGCTCTATTAGTCTCGCGTTGGGCGGACTTTGTTTGTGTAGAGGCGATTTCAATCGCCAGGTTTGAATCTTGCTCTATTTGTCTCGCGTTGCGCGGGGTTTGTTTGTGTAGACGCGATTTCAATCGCTGAGCCCATCTAATTTTTCCTTATAATTAAATTAACACCTCACCTGCACATTTATGCCAATTGACGACGAAGATTTTGAAAGCGAATCTATTAGCGGCGATCGCCAATTAGAACTATTCACAGGCAGACACGAATTTACCCGCCGATTTGCCATTTATTTAAACGAAGACCCGCCCCGCGAACAAATTTTGTATTTTTACGGCGATGGAGGCAACGGCAAGTCATTGCTGCTAAAACACTTGCAGTTTCACTGCTGCAAAAGATTTTCGCCGCAGGTTTGGCAACAATTGCGCGCATTCCCAGAATCACAAGCCGCCGAAGTTGCTAATTTCGTCCGCCACGCTGAACCTAAAACCTACACTCCCATACCCGCAGTCAGGCACGATTTCGGATTGATACCGATTAAAGAAGATAAACCGCAAGATAGATTTTATGGGTTGCTGATGTTGCGGCGCAATCTGGCAGAAGCAGCAAAGAAATATAAATTTAAGTTTCCCAATTATGATTTTGCTTGCTTTTGGTATTTGCTGAACAAAAGCGAGTCAAACGCAACTCTCGAACAACTTTTCCCCGATGATGTCATGGAATTGTTGACACCTGCGATTGAAGCTTTAGCGGGATTTCCCGTGGTGGCGCCAGGTGTAGCACTCCTCAAATGGCTAGATAAATTGGGCGGCATTGAGCGGGCGATGGAATTAATTAAAAATCGCCTCGGTGTCAGCGACGACAAGGCAGAGGAAATTCGCGGCAAAGATATTGATACTGAGTTAATCGACTGTTTGCCGAAATTATTTGCAGGTGATTTGAATGCGGCAATGGCTGGCAAAGACAAACCAAAACGCCTCGTCATGCTGTTCGATACTCACGAGAAATTGTGGGATGAAAAACGCAGTTTTCAGGGAATAAAATTTTGGTATCAAGATGAGTGGTTTCGGCGCTTGCTGAGGGCGCTGGATTGCAAAGCGGGAATTGTGGTTGCGGTTGCGGGGCGAGATTGTCCTGTCACACAACTGCAGTGGCCGAATGCGTCCAAGTTTCCGATTCCCAAACCTTTGATAGATGCACAATTGGTTGGGCATTTGTCTGCCGCCGATGCTAGGGATTATTTGCACAAAGTGGAGATTGACAAGGCAAATTTGGCTGATGCTGTGATTAAATATGCCAGCGTCAATCCTGATGAGAGTTGGGATAAGTTGCAGGTACATCCGTTTTATTTGGGTTTGTGCGCGGATGTGGTGCTGGCAGAAAGAAAGCGGGGAATTGAGTTGCTGTCGTCGGATTTTGCGCGGATTCCGAAGTGGGAAGATAAGACTGCGGAGTTAACGGATCGGTTGCTGAGTTATGTCGATCGCGAAGTGCGATCGGCGGTGCATTCGCTGAGTGCTTGCCGCGCTTTTGATGAGGATTTGTACATAAAATTGGGAGCAGGCTGCCACTTCCAGGCAAGTAGTGCAAATTTTGAGATTTTGACGAGTTTTTCCTTTGTGTGGAAAGAGCCGCAGCGGGGTGAAAAGTGGTATCAAATTCACGATTTATTGCGGCGCTTGGATGCGGAGAGGGATAACGATAAAACTCGCAGAGCTCATGAAGTTTTAGAGGGCTACTACCGGGGATTGGGGAATGCGGCTGAGGCAATTTTTCATGCTAATCGCTTGGATTGGCAGCGGGGTGTAGATGAATGGGTAACAGTGTTTGAGGAAGCGTCGCGGCTGAGTCGTTACGGGGAATGCGAGTCGCTGCTGGAAGTTAGAGGTGAGTTGTGGATTAAAAGTGATTTTTGGCTTGGTAGAATTTCATTATCGGAGGGAGATTACTATGCTCAATTGGCTCGACACGCAGAGGCAAAACAGGAATATTTGGAGGCAATTGCAGCTTGCGATCGCCAAATCATTATAACTCCCGATGATGTAGGTACGCTCAACAACAAAGGGATTGCGCTGCTAAGACTGGGTGATTTGCAAGCAGGGCTAAGTGAATTTGAGGCGGCAAAACAGTCTTGCTCAGAGGCGATCGCTGCCTTTAATTCTGCTTTACTTATTGCACCGGATAATATCGCTATGCTCAACAACAAAGGGAATGCGCTGCGATGTCTGGGTGATTTGCAAGCAGGGCTAAGTGAGTTTGAGGCGGCAAAACAGTCTTACTCAGAGGCGATCGCTGCCTTTAATTCTGCTTTACTTATTGCACCGGATTATAACTCTGCTTTCAACAACAAAGGGATGGCGCTGGGATGTCTGGGTAAGTTACAAGCAGAGCTAAGTGAATCTGAGGCGGCAAAACAGTCTTACTCAGAGGCGATCGCTGCCTTTAATTCTGCTTTACTTATTGCACCGGATGATATCGCTGCTCTCACCAACAAATGGATTGCGCTGCAACGTCTGGGTGATTTGCAAGCAGGGCTAAGTGAGTTTGAGGCGGCAAAACAGTCTTACTCAGAGGCGATCGCTGCCTTTAATTCTGCGTTACTTATTGCACCGGATTATAACTATGCTCTCAACAACAAAGGGATTGCGCTGCGATGTCTGGGTGATTTGCAAGTAGGGCTAAGTGAATTTGAGGCAGCAAAACAGTCTTACTCTGATGCGATCGCAGCCTTTGATTCTGCTTTACTTATTGCACCGGATGATATCGCTGCTCTCAACAACAAAGCGATTGCGCTGCAAAGTCTGGGTAACTTACAGGCACGGCTAAGTGAATTTGAAGGGGCAAAACAGTCTTCCTGTGAGGTGATCGCAGCCTTTAATTCGGCTTTACGAATTGCACCGGATGATATCGCTGCTCTCAACCACAAAGGGATTGCGCTGCGATGTCTGGGTGATTTGCAGGCAGAGCTAAGTGAGTTTGAGGATGCACAACTATGTTACTGTGAGGCGATCGCAGCCTTTAATTCGGCTTTACTTATTGCACCGGATGATATCGCTGCTCTCAACAACAAAGGGAAGGCGCTGCTAAGACTGGGTGTGTTACAGGCAAAATTATCTGAGGAGCAGGAAGCACTCAAGAATTGGCAAGAGGCACTGGAAATGTGGAATCGATCTTTAGCTATTGCTCCTAATGACGATTATGTTCGCAGTGGCCGCGATGCGCTGCAAGAATCTCTCAATAATTTGGGTGATGATACTATCAGCAGTTAGCTCGATCGAAATTAGTAAAGACGCGGCATTCATTCCCTGCCTTAAACCGAAAGCCCGCCAGGGAATGAATTCCCTGGCTAATAGCAAAAGTCCTCTTCAGAGGACTAATGAATTCTTCAGTCCTCTTCAGAGGACTTTAGCTTTGAGGCAGGGGTTGAAACCCCTGCCGGACTGCCGGACTGCCGGACTGCCGGACTGCCGGACTGCCGGACTGCCGGACTGCCGGACTGCCGGACTGCCGGACTGAGGGACAAAGCGTTAAAAGCCCGCCCTCGAATTTAGCTATTTAACCTTGCAGCTTACCGCCCAGATTGTCTCGGCGATGTACCGTCAGCCCCCGAACGACGGATCAGCACGCTGATTACCTGCTTCGGATTAGCCGCACGCTGTGGGGGACTCCAATCGCCCACTTGTGCAAATCCCAGCCGGTACAAAGTCAGTATGGTTTCCCGGACACCCTTGGGCGAACCGACAACCGTTAACAGCACCACTTCCTGTTCGCATACTGCTGCTGAGTCGTCATTTGGGCGATCGGATAAGTTGTCGTCAGGCACGAATTCCTGTGACATAATATGTTCTCCTGCTTTTGGGTTTTCTAGAAAAACCCAAAAACCCAGCCGCCCCGCAGCTCAACGCATAGCAAGGCGGCTACAGAGGATGTTAGAATCTTCCGTTAGCCTCCAGACTGGTGCTTTCAGTTTGGCGGTTATGCTGTCCATTGCTGTTACCGCAGCTTTGGGCAGTGCAACTAGAGTTTTGGGCGACGCGGGCTGCCTCCTCTACAAGCAAGCAACCTCTCACTTCAAAGCGTAGCCGCAGATGGGGGCCCTCGTCAACCGATTTTAGATTTTAGATTTTGGATTTTCGATTGAAAAGGGGGATTGGGAGGTTTTGGGCGGGGCTGAGGATTTAGCGTTATAACTAGAGTAAGAGAGCCCCAGGATAATTATGTCGCACAATCTTCAGCAATCTCACCAACAAGACATACAGACTATTACTCAGGTTTTGGCAAAAATCACCAACCGCACGCCGGCTCAGATTAAACCATTACTAAATGCGATGCTCAAACGGCTAATAGAACCTCAACAACGTCCCTTTTACGAAACAGCTACCCCAACAGAATGGTCAATAGCATTTCAGGAATGGGTTGACAGTCCTCGTACCCTAAATCTCCCCACTCTTTGAGATATAGAACCTCAACAACGTCCCTTTTACGAAACAGCTACCCCAACAGAATGGTCAATAGCATTTCAGGAATGGGTTGACAGTCATCGTACCCTCAATCTCCCCACTCTTTCAGATGAAGCTATTAGCCGAGAGAGCATTTATGGAGACAGAGGTTAAATGCCATTCCTCGTAGATACAAACATACTTCTGCGTAGCGTCGATACAGCACACCCAATGAATCCTGATGCCGTCAATGCCGTAATTACTCTGCGCGATCGCGGGAACTTTATATCGTACCACAAAATTTGATAGAGTTTTGGAACCTCTGCACGCGCCCCATCCAGAGAAATGGGTTAGGACGAACTGCAACAGAAGCAGAGGCAGAAATTAATCGCTTAAAACAACTTTTTCCTCTGTTGTTGGATACAGAAGCAATTTATCAAGAATGGGAGCAACTGCTCATAAAATATAAGGTTATAGGTGTCAACGTTCATGATGCGCGGCTAGTTGATGCTATGCTTGTTCATGGTTTAACCCATATCCTAACTTTTAACATTACTGACTTTGCTCGTTATTCAGAAATTACTGCCGTTAATCCCCCAACTGTAAGGCCTTGATTAATTTCAATTTTCTCAGATGGCGATCGCCCTTCAAAAAAACTCACCCCGATTTTTGGGAGGAAACGGCAGTGCCGTTTCCCTACAACCAACCCATCATCCCCCTCAATCCTCGCTAATTTCCAAACCAGAAACCACAGGGGCGATCGCATTTAACTTCAACACAGGATGTTCCCCTTCCACCTGTCGGCAATTCCAGTCATTTCTAAACAGCAAAACAGGCCGGCCCCAACTATCTTTCACCGTCACCGTATTAAACAGCCGTCCAACTTTTGCCAGCGCATCCCAACCGCCATCAACCCAACGAGCTACACTGTAAGGCAACATATCGATCGTCGTTTCCACATTATATTCCGACTGCATTCTGAACTGCACCACCTCAAATTGCAGTTGCCCGACGGCCGCCAAAATTGGCTCGCGTTTCGACTCATCAACCGAGTACATAATTTGCACAGCCCCTTCTTCCTGCAACTCCGAAACGCCCTTGCGGAACTGCTTAAACTTAGAAGGATTGGGATTTCTCAAAAAAGCAAAAAGTTCAGGAGAAAAACAGGGAATCCCTTCATATTCCAGTTTTTGCCCAGTGTAAATAGTATCCCCGATCGCAAAAACCCCCGGATTGTTCAAACCGATCACATCGCCCGGATAAGCAACCTCGATCGACTCCCGATCCTGAGCAAATAACTTTTGAGGTCTTGACAAACGCACCGTTTTACCGCTGCGAGCGTGAGTCACGTTCATGTCCTTTTCAAACTTGCCCGTACAAACCCGAATAAACGCCACCCGATCGCGGTGTCTCGGGTCCATATTCGCTTGCAATTTAAACACAAACCCGCTAAAGTCTTCATAAGTTGGCGGCAAATCTCCGGCGCTGCTCTTGCGGGCGATCGGCTTCATAGCGTAATCTAAAAACGCCTCTAAAAACAGTTCCACCCCAAAATTGCTCATCGCGCTGCCAAAGAAAACAGGCGTCATTTTGCCAGCCCGAACCAAGTCTAAATCGAGTTCAGTTCCCAACTCATCCAACAGTTCTAACTCTTCCTTGAGCTGATAGTAAAGGTCTTGTTCCAACAAATCTTCAATCCGCGGATCGCCCAATTCGACCACAGTATCAACAGCAGCGCGAGAACCGTGTTTAGTCCGCTCGAATAAGTGAATTTTGCGCCCTCTGCGATCGAAAACACCTTTAAAGCGATCGCCCGTACCTATCGGCCAATTTACCGGATAAGTCTGCAACCCCAATTCCTTCTCAATTTCGTCCAACAAATCCAAAGGTTCTCTGCTAGGGCGATCGAGCTTATTAAAGAAAGTAAAAATAGGCAGACTTCGCAACTTACAAACTTCAAATAACTTCCGAGTTTGCGGTTCCAAACCCTTAGCAGCATCCTCAAGCATCACCGCATTGTCAGCCGCCGCCAGAGTGCGATAAGTATCTTCGCTAAAATCTTGGTGTCCCGGAGTATCGAGCAGATTAATGTGATAATTTTGATACTCAAACTGCAAAACAGTAGAAGTAATAGAAATTCCCCGCTGCTGTTCCATCGCCATCCAGTCAGAAGTAGCGTGTCGCTGAGCCCGCCGCGCTTTCACAGAACCTGCTTCGTGAATTGCACCTCCGTACAGCAGCAGCTTTTCTGTCAAAGTAGTTTTACCCGCGTCGGGGTGCGAGATAATAGCAAAGTTGCGCCGGCGCTCAACAGCAGTTAGCAGTTCAGTTTCGAGTTCAGTGGTCATTACAAATTAGGTAGGGGAATCATCACCCGATCGCCATTATAGCCTGTGCTACAGTTGCTATTAAAGGTAAAATTATCACTAAAGTCAAGGAAGAAAAATAATATGTACGACTCTGACAAACGGAAGCTGCTATCACTGGTGTGCCACGGGGCTATTTTTTTCAGTACGTTACTGTTCTCGATCGGAGCGCCGATCGCTGTATTGCTAGTATCAGATGACCCCGTTGTCAAAGAAAACGCCACAGAAGCCATCAATTTTCACCTTAATGTATGGGTGTACAGCACCGTAATTGTGGTGTTAACTATCGTCACTTTCGGTCTGGCTGGCTTTATTTTAGTGCCACTAGGTTATCTGCTACACTGGGGACTGACAATAATGGCTATCCTCCAGGTTTTGCAAAATCCTAACCAACCTTACCGCTACCCTTTTATTTTCCGAATAGTTTAGACAGCAAATCGCGCTTCACCATCCATTTCCACAACCCGCTTTCTTCACAAAGAAACCGGGTTTTTAATTGTCTGATCACTTACTAAAAAATTATTAAACAAGACTGCAAAAGTCATAAACTATCTTGAAAAGCATCTGCGTCGGTGTGTGTTTATCTGCTTTTCATCTGCGGTCGAGCTATCAAATATTTATGCAATGCGAGTCTATTGTAGGGTGTGCAATACCCACCCTACAATATAAATTGTGCCAACTTGCGCTCGACTAAAACACAATTACCAATTCCCAACCTTCATCGCATTTCAGCAACTCTAGCAGTCTCTGTCGGCGGCATAACCGCCTCTTTAGCATTCAACTTTTGATTCAACTCGCGAATCCGGCGCGACAGCAAGCGAATAATATTAACAGCAATTCCCGGCGTTTCATCAATCGCATCGTAGAGCTGCATTTGAGTCAACATCAAACACTCGGATTGTTCGATAGTAGAAATAGAAGCCGATCGAGGTTCAGCATCAAATAGCGACATTTCCCCGAAACAAGCCCCCGCTTTCAACTGTGCCAAATCGCGATCGCCTATATGCACCCGCACCGTTCCCGATACCAAAATATAGAGCGATCGACCTTCTTGTCCTTCCGTAAAAATCCTGTGCTTGGAAGGAAAAGAAAGTTCATCCATTACCGATGCTAGACGCACGAGAAAATCATCCCGCAGTTCCTTAAAAATCGGAACCTCCCTGACAAACAATAGGCGTTCGACGCTGGTTAACATAATGCGATGCAGTGATTATTTTAAAGGGGAAGGGGAAGGCGAAGGCGAAGAAAAAGGCGACCGGCAGAATTTTTTTTATTTTATTCTGCCTTATGCCTTCTACATAAGTAGGTCGTTACAAATAAACATTAGATGGGTCGGGCGGGTGAGCTCGCTCATAAACTCGTTTGTATCATAGATTATTAGCTCTCACCCGCCCTACAAGATACTATGTTGTTTGCCCTGACCTAATTAAGAGCCTTCTACCCACCGATGACTCATTGTTAACTTTTAATGTCTAGCATTACCTTTTTGGGCTAGTCCCCAACTCAGCCATCATCTCTTCAACTTGAGCTGATACCAAATTATCGGGGTCATTTTGCAGCCTCGGCAACAATTCGACCAAAGCCCGGGGCGAGGCTATTTTCAAATAGGCTAACACTGCTTCGCGGACAAAACCCGTCGGGTGTTGCAGACAGACAAGAGTTTGTTGAGCGGTAAGGCTCCAGCGCGCTTCCCTCGCCAAGTGAAAGCAGCACGCCAAAGCCCAATCCGAAAGGAAGTGGCGCAATTCTAGCAAGCGACGCAAGCGATCGCTAGGGGGTAGAGGTTTGTACACCATCAATTCCGAGAGGTTGCTCAATTTTTCTCTTTCCGAGTGCTGGTCCAACAAATTGATCAGCGATCGCTTGCTAGCTATATCCACAGTATTGTCGAGAATTTCCAATCCCCTAGCAACCAAAGAAGGTTGAGCAGAAGCGAGGTTGAAAGCAGCCGCTTGTACTGTGTCGAGCGGATAAAGAAACTTCATCAGCAAAAAACACCGCTCCTTAGCATCAGCTTCCAACCCAGCCAGA
This sequence comes from Microcoleus sp. AR_TQ3_B6, assembly GCF_036702785.1. Lineage (NCBI taxonomy): Bacteria > Bacillati > Cyanobacteriota > Cyanophyceae > Oscillatoriales > Microcoleaceae > Microcoleus > Microcoleus sp. AR_TQ3_B6. The sequence goes on from NZ_JAUBVJ010000010.1 coordinate 77,010, forward strand.
GCCCGCTGCAACAATTGAGCCGTATCGTTACCGGGTTGCCGGGTGCTGTTGGCTTCCCGATCCGAGAAATTGCCGTAGCTTGTTACCCCAGACAAATCTACCAGAGCTGCATAAATTTGACCGATAAACATTAACTCCTGTTCGATGAGAGTTTCCAAGCCGCTGCGGCCGATGCGGTCTAGAACCCCTTCTATCCCCGCTTCTGAGGGCATTTTCAAGAGGATGCGGAGGATATTGCGCCTGGTAGTTCCCCAAGCCGTCATCAAATTGCTGACCAAAATGTCGATCGCCTCCACAGTCCCAATTTGACCCAGAGCCGTCCAAGCCTGCAACCTGACCAAATCCGACTTGTGGATGTCCTCAGCCAAATACATCAGCAAAGGAATAGCGTCATTGTGAAGTTTGACTATAGCCTGCAAAGCCGCGTCCCTAGTCGATTTGTAACCGAGTCCGCGCAGCAGCGAAGGATAATATTCTTCCGAATGAGTAGAAGAAATCACGTCTAACAGAGCGCAGCGCACTCGCAGAGATTCATCTTGCAACAGATTGGGGATGTACAGCCGCAGTCCTTGCAAATAATCCGCCTCTCCCAGAGCCCGCGTCCCCATAACACGTTCCCGCTCTTGCTTGTGGGTCAGCATTTGCCGCAGCGTATTAGTAGCCTCTGCCTTTTGCTGGCGATCGCCCCTTCTCAAAATTAAAGCAGCCGCCGTACCCCGCACCACCGGATCGACGGTCGGCTGCAAGTAAGGTCGCAAGTTATCAATATTCGGTTCAGCTTCCGTCAGCCAGATGTAGCGCAAAGCCAAGGCCAGCACCTCCGGCGGCAAGGATTGCTGCGAAAGTGTGCGGACAGCTTGTAAATATGCGGGGTTCGGGTGTTGCAGCATTGTTTCCAAGCTCTGGCGCTGCAAAACTGGGGACAGCGTATCCAGGAGGGGAGCGAGAACTTCACCGACATTTTTGGGGTCAATTTGCGTCAGGAGTTCGATGCAAGAGCGCTTTTCCTCTTCGCCCCCCGGCTGTTCTAGAGTTTCCACCACTGCGCGCTTGAGAGCTTTGAGGTCAACGTCTGTGACGCCCAAGCGCCCCCGTTCCGCACTTTTGACCAACAGCCCCACATATTGAGAGCGGATCAGCCAGACCACAAACACCCACAGCAGCGCCAACACTACGATCGCGGCAATAAATATCAAGCTTTGCTGGTCGTGAAATGCCTTTTCGTTTTGCTCGGGGAGTATCTTGCCTGTCACCCACAGCATAATCAGGATGCCGACTCCTGTAGCTCCGCAGGACAAAGGTTCGCCCACACCGTTTACCAGAGTTTGAATGCCCGATCGAATATTGTCAGGAATCGGTTGAAACAAAACCGGGCTAACGGTTTCCAACAGCGTGTAGTGCAGCAGTTCGTCTAAAAATCTCAGCAGTATCAGCCCGATGAACACAGACACTAGCTGGCCCAGGGATGCTCCTATGGTCAGCACCCCCAGTATCGCGATGCCCGCCGGCAAAATCATCGCCGTCACGAATACACCGATTCTTTCCACCAACCGGCTCGAAGCGAACCACTGAGTCGCCACTTGAAACAGGCCTTGTATGCCTTCGTAAATGCCCAGGAAGCTAGCTATCCAGCTAGCTCCGTCCCCCGGGTTTTGGTATTCTAGCTGGCTGTAGAATTGGAAATCTACCAGGACGTAGAGGACTTCTGCAAGAACAAAGAAACTGACTAGAGGTACGGCGTATTTTTGGAGCGGGCCTGTAACTTTGCGGGCGGTAAATTCTTCTTGGTCGTCTTCGTCGTCATCTGTCCAGTGAGCCGTTTCCGGGAATGCTTGGCTGTATTTTTCCGTGAGGTAGTACAGCAACACCGAGCCTATCGCCACCATCAACCCCGAGATGACGGTAACGTTTTTGAGTCCGACTACGTGCAGCAAAACAGGCAGAGAAAATCCGCTGACTACTCCAGCTACTAGATAGCCGCTGCTGACTAGCGGATAGGTGCGCTTGATTTCTCTAATATTAAACAGTTGGTTGGAAGTGATGGAAGTGTTGAGGTCGTTGAGGACATAGCAAGCTTCCACCCACAGCCACATCAAAAAAATAGTAATAAAAGCAATGCTGATGCCAGCTATCTTAGTATTTTCGTACCCGATGCCGAATCGAAACAAAAATAGCGGTACCGACATCATTCCCAGAACAACTACGACGGTGCGCCTCAGCGGCAGGATTTTTTGCAGCCACGAGTAAACAAATCCCAAGCCTGAACCGATAAAGGCGCTGGCTATGTAGATATAAGGCATTTTGTCGGCACCGTACTCGTCTAGGAACAGACCTACCGTGCTCAGTTCCAGCCAGATCAGCCCGACGGAGGTTAGAGTGTAGACGAGAAACATCAGTACGGTTCGCTCTACTTCTTCCGATCGCAGGTTGAGCGAGCGCAGCACTTTTTGTCCGGCTCCCGCCCAAGCGCTGATTTGAAAATTTTCCATTGCTTAAGAGTGCGTTGATATCCCGATGTGTGCTAGCGTGTCACCGAGTTCCGGCATCCACGGGAGCGATCGCCAGTCGGTCTAGTTTAGATTTTAGATTTTAGATTTTAGATTTACTCCACAGACGAACCTGGGATGTCGAACTAGGGTCTAAAATTTTTTGCCCTCCACAACAGGAGTTGGAAACTTCTAGGCGTTTTTGGGCGGGGTCATTAGTCATTAGTCACCAGTCTATTACTATTGACTGATGACTGATGACTAATGACTATCTATTTATACTTTCTTGGGCGACAGCAGCATCATCATACTGCGTCCTTCTTTTTTGGGGGCTTGCTGCACTTCTGCTATTTCCTGCAGATCTGTGGCCATGCGCTTGAGCAAGTCCTCTGCTAGGTTGCTGTGTTGGATTTCCCGACCTCTGAACATGATCGTGGCTTTTACTTTGTCCCCAGATTTGATAAAGCGGTCTGCTAGTTTGAGGCGCACTTGGTAGTCGTGTTCTTCAATTTTGTAGCGCATCTTCACTTCCTTCACGTCAGCAGTGTGCTGCTTCCGCTTTGCTTCTCGCGCTTTCTTTTCCTGCTCGAATTTGTACTTCCCATAGTCCATGACCCGGCATACGGGCGGGTCAGCTTTGTCGCTGACAAGTACGAGATCGAGTTCTTTTTCCTCTGCCAGGCGCAGCGCTTCTGCAGGCGTCAATATCCCTAGTTGCGCGCCGTCGGTATCGATCACCCGGATTTTGGGGTATCGAATGTTTTCGTTGATCTGGGGTAGGTTGCGATTTTGTCTTCTTTCAATCACAGGCATGAATGGTTTTACAAGCAGTAGTTTAATAGCGAAGCTTCTTGATAGTTACAGGTTCTCGCGGCCAATATTTCACGATTGACGATCGAACTGTGTTGTAAGGTATTACCCTTACCGGACGTACTAGCGCGCCCTGTGTGCCCTCCGCGATCGCGTTGGGGAATATTGGGACGATCGTAAATGAATTCTTACAATACTTGCTATTCTACTCAGTCTGGCTGAGTTTCTGCCTAGTTTTATTTTAACTTCACACACGATCGCCCGCCCACTTGCCCGATTTATGACAAAACGGTCAAAAATTCAGCGTCAAAGGTTAAGGATGAGGTAAAACGGCTTTTCCTACCCCATCGGAGCCGGTTTGCCAAGTCCCCCAAGTCGCCGTCCAAGCCTTGTAGAATAGGTATAAGCAAGTGTAAATTTATGTTGCGAGCTGAGGCAAAATTGACAAATTCTCTGCTGTGGCACCAACGGGTGGGAACTCAACGAGACTGGGTGTGGCGGGGTTGGCAAACTCGCTACAGTTTTTTGCGGCCGACTTGGGGGCGAAATCAAGGCGCGCTCGAATCTCAAGATTCCGAGGCCGGGGGAATTGCCCCGCGCGCATCGGGAACGCCGATTATTTTACTGCACGGGTTTGGAGCTTCGATCGGTCACTGGCGACAAAATCTCGCCCCTCTGGCCGAAAACCAAACGGTTTACGCCTTGGATTTGTTGGGGTTTGGCGCTTCCCAAAAAGCTCCGGTCAACTACTCTGTGTCTTTGTGGGTCGATCAAGTTTATGATTTTTGGCTGACTTTTATCAGAGAGCCCGTAATATTGGCAGGAAACTCGATCGGCTCGCTGATTTGTCTGGCCGTCGCCGCGGCTCACCCGGACATGGTGGCCGGCACGGTGATGATTAGCCTCCCAGACCCATCTGTGCGAGCCGAGGCGGTGCCCGGATGGCTCCTCCCGGCAATCGTCGCGGTTGAAAGTTTGTTTGTTTCCCCGATGATAATCAGGCCTCTGTTTTATTTTGCCCGCAAGCCGGACTTTGTGCGCCGCTGGGTTTCCTTTGCCTACGCCAACCCCGAAGCTGTTACCGACGAATTAGTGGAAATTCTAGCAGGGCCAGCAGGCGATCGGGGAGCCGCCCGGGCCTTCTGCGCTTTATTTAAAGCTGTAGGCAGTTCACAATTTGGCCCCAGTGTCAAGACTGTGCTGCGGAATTTAACAATCCCGATGCTGTTAATTTGGGGCAAACAAGACCGGATGATTCCCCCTCGGTTCGCCCGACCCCACCAATTTGTCGAATGCAATCCCAATTATGTAGAGCTAGTTGAATTAGACAATGCGGGTCACTGTCCCCAGGATGAATGCCCCGAACAAGTAAATCAAGCAATTTTGAACTGGATGAGCCGGAATTTTGCACAATTGGGCGAGAGCCAATTGCAGCGCTGTTGATTAGACACCCAGCGGTGCGTTCCTAATGGACAAAAATAACTTGCGGGTATCTATCCCGCTCAAAAATAAAGTGGTTAGAACTCGATCGCACTCGGTGGTATGGTATGGCAGATGTTGAAGCAAGAATGAAGAAGGAAGACCTCCGTTGCAATCGACCATTTATGTTTCAGCAATTAAGAACGTCCTCACCGTAAGGTGCGGTTGCTATATTACAAAACTTCCCTCACAGCATCGAGTCAGTCGATTTGAGAATTGAGATTTGAGATTGACACGACGGACCGCTCATGGAGGATAGAACTAACCTCAACAACTTTTTGGCTAAGGGCAAATCCTCACAGAAAGCAAGTTTCCGTCTTTCTGTCATGTCATTTATCTACTTTTTTTATGCTTCCTTGTTTCAGAAATTCAGAGATTGACACAATCGCCAAGATAGTGTATCTTCTCTAACTGGTAGTATATATATAAGTCATGGAGTTAGTCGAAAGGCAGATTATCACACCAAATGACAGGTTTTATCCAGAAGCCGCTCGATTGTTTTTGCTGTCAAAAAAACTTGACAACTGCCAGAACTATATCTACTGTCAAAACTTTTTATCCCGTCAACCAACCAATGCTCTGGCTGCCAATCGTGCACTCAAAAAGAGTGTTAATGACAAAGCATTGCCCGCTAAATTAACACACAACACTCTCCGGTTACTGCTGACAGCATGGACTAGCTATCATAGTGTCACCTTGGCGGGCGCCGTCGATCGCGCCCAACGAAGTTTCAAGCAGCACCGAAAATCCCTGACTATAAAAAGTCAAGAAAAAAAAGAGAGAAGGGGCGCTATGTAGTTGTACTTAACTGTCAAAGTCTCAGCAACAAGGCTTGTCCAAAAGAATATGCTATTTGGTCTGGGACTAACTTTGGCTGCCTTCAAAAGTCGCATCAATCTTGGAAATCCGGATTGTTCCCAAGGTAGGTTGTTAAGTTGTTGGGGTGGTTTATGAAAAGTTAGAATAAAACGCAAATGTAAAGCGGATTATAACCCTTGCCGTAACGAGCTTCGCCCATATTAAAGAGCTATGAAACCCCTCCCCTGAAGCTCCATAAAATTGTACGTTCTAGCTTCAAGAGACGCCTTGTTTCTTGTTCCTAAAAATAAATACCTTCCCTTGTACCAGCAATCTTTGAGTCACCTTATAACCGATCGCCCCCAAGTATACGGGAAAGTTCAAAAATGCCAGAAGCAGGCATTTCAGAGCCTGTTAACGCATAAAAAAGTCAAATTAGCCAACAACTGACGGCCGATCGCCCCCGGTCTGCTGGCGGCCCGCCTGCTGAAAGCCTTCCGAGCAAGCAGCGCCCTTCCAGCTTTTGGCAGTAACGCAAACGAGGAAAAAACTGACGTGAAATTCCACTGGCTACTACCGAGTTTCTTAAGTGTATTTTTGCTCGCCGGGACCGCCGAAGCAGCTAGACTGCAATCTTGGCGGTTTGATGCTTCAGAGAACCGGCTCTACATTACAACAGACGGGGGAGTACAACCCAAGGCTCAACTGATTTTCAACCCGACGCGGTTGGTGATTGACTTGCCGGGGACGAGTCTGGGCCGTCCCTCGGTCAGCAAACCGCTCTCAGGGGCGATCGAATCGGTGCGGGTAGGGCAGTTTGACGCCGATACGACCAGAATTGTGGTCGAGATCAGAGACGGGTTTACTTTAGACCCCCAGCAAGTAAAATTCCGGGGGATTTCTCCGAGCGAGTGGACAGTGGATTTGCCAACGCCGGTGCGGGCAGGAACTCAAAATCCCATTTCAGAGCCAGGGGGAGAAAGGTTATCGGTTGAACCTTCAGCACCCATCGCCCAGTCGGCCGGGGCGACTGTAGTTCAGAACGTTCAGGTGACGGCGGACGGTTTTTTAGTCCGCACCCAGGGCGGCCGCCCCCAAATTAATTTTGAACAAAGTCGGGCCGGGGACATCGCTACCCTCGATATTGAAGGAGCTACTTTAGCACCCGGCTCTAGCAGCCAGCAGCCTCAAACGAACGGCAAGCACGGGGTTGACAAGATTGAAGTTCGGCAACTGCCAACAGACCCGCCCGTTACCCGCGTGACTTTGCGGATGAAGAGTTCTAATACACAGTGGCGGGCGTCTGTAAGCAATTTGGGCGGGGTTATGTTATTGCCCCTGGGCGGCCGGCAGCCAGCCCAGGGCCGCCCCCTACCTGTAGCTGTTCCTCAGAGACAAGCTCAAGGAAATTTAGCAAAAGTTCAGTCAATTGATTTAAGCAGTAACGGCACGCAACTGTTGGTGAGAACTGACCGCCAAGTCTCCTATAGCAGCGGGTGGGACCAGGGGTCGAGAGCTTACTGGATCAGGATCGCCTCTAGTTCCCTGGCGGGGCAAATTCCTCAGCTCGATGCCAACAGTCCTGTCTCGTTTACGGCCAGCCAAGAAGACGCGGAGACTGTGGTGATTTGGGTGCAGCCGCGATCGGGGGTACAGGTAGGCAGGGTGACGAGGCCGAACCCGCAGTTGCTGTCTTTGCAGTTGCTATCGAATGCTAGCGCGCAGCCGCCTTTGACTCGCACTCCCAGCAGCCTGCAGCCTTTGCCGAGAAGGACTCTCGGCACCGGCGATTTGCCCGAGGTTTCTAACCGCCGCGCTGTGGTAACGATCGATCCGGGCCACGGCGGCCGCGACCCGGGGGCAGTCGGGATTCAGGGCATTCAGGAGAAGGAGATTGTTTTGGATATCTCGTTTCAGGTGGCGAGGCTGCTGGAACAGCAGGGGGTGCAGGTGGTGATGACTCGGACTGACGACAGCGAAATCGACCTGGAACCCAGAGTTTCATTGGCAGAACGGGTGAATGCTAGTTTATTTGTCAGCATTCACGCTAATGCGATTAATATGAGTCGGCCGGATATTAGCGGGATTGAGACTTATTATTTCAATAACGGCGAAGATTTGGCGCGGGTGATTCACGGCAGTATTTTGCAGGGGACGGGGGCGACTGACCGCCGGGTGCGGCAGGCGAGATTTTATGTTTTGAGGAAGACTTCTATGCCTTCTGTTTTGGTGGAGGTGGGTTTTGTCACGGGTGCTGAGGATGCTGCTAGGCTTTCTGACCCAGCTTACCGCAGTCAAATGGCGGCTTCGATCGCTCGCGGCATTTTACTTTATCTTCAACAAAGATAATATATTGCCGGAGGGATTGGTAATTCGTAATTGGTAATTGGTAATTTTCCCGTCAGACTAATGACTGATGACTAATAACTGATGACTGATGACTGATGACTGATGACTGATGCCTGCTGACTATTGACAACTGACTATTGACAATTAACAAATGACAACAGACTCTGGACAAAAAAGAATCGGTATTTTTGACAGCGGCGTGGGCGGTTTGACTGTTTTGACCCAGTTGTACCGACAATTGCCCAACGAATCGATACTTTATTTTGGAGATACGGCGAGGCTGCCTTACGGCACTCGCGCGCCGTCGGAAATTGTGCAGTTTGTCCGCGAAATTATGACCTGGCTGGTGGAACAGGATGTGAAAATGGTGATTATGGCCTGCAACACCAGTTCTGCTTTGGCGATGGAGATGGTGCAGGCTGAGTTTGATATTCCGGTGTTGGGAGTAATTCTGCCGGGGGCGCAGGCTGCGGTGCAGCAAGGCAAGCGGATCGGAGTCATCGCAACTCCTGCTACGGCTGCTAGCAATGCTTATCGAAATGCGATTTTGGAGATGGACGATTCTTGCCTGGTGTGGCAGGTTAGCTGTCCGGCTTTTGTGCCGCTGGTCGAGCAAAACCGGATTTACGACCCTTACACTTGTGAGGTGGCTCGGGAATATTTGGCTCCTTTGATTCAGCAGCGCATCGATACGCTGATTTACGGCTGCACTCATTATCCGCTGTTGGCTCCTGTGCTGCGCTCGCTTTTGCCCGCTGGGGTGACATCGATCGATCCTGCGGTGCGGGTGGTGGCTGCCGCTGCCAAAGAGTTGGAGCTTTTGGGGCTGCGGAATGCTGGTACTGCGCTGCCGACTCGTTTTTGCGTGAGCGGCCAGGAGCAGCAGTTTGCCCAGTTGTCGGTGCAGTGGCTCGGTTGTACTCCTGCTGTTGAGAAAATATCCCTGCCGACAGTTGTACGATCGCCCGTATCCCTGCAATCTGCCGAATAAGCCCGAAAATTTATCGGTTGCAAAGCTCGAACAACTCTTATATCAAATCCGTTAGCATCGGAATAGTAAATTCGAGTTCACTGTTGACTGTTGACTGTTGACGGTTCACTGTTCACAGTCAACAGTCAACAGTCAACCGTCAACATCACGGACGGTGTAACCGGAAATGATATTACCCCCCAAAACCCCAGGCGCCTAGGTTTTGGGGGGTTGAGTTTTTGTCGCCATTATCTTGCCGAATGCCTTGCTCGCACCTGGTTTCTCAGAAAAATCCGGGCGTGCCGGCGGCGATATCTCCACGCAGAAATCGGGTTTCTGACTCCGCGCGATCGACTGCTGCCGCGATCGAACCTAGCAATTACACATCAATTTGTAATAAAATGCAACAAAAGCTTTGATGAAGAATGCAAATAATGTCCTGTATGTGCTGGAGCTATTCAGCCTTGAACCATGTCAACCTATGTATCGCAAGCAGTTTTACTTGTAGACGGCTATAACATCATTGGACTTTGGCCTCGACTCCGAGAGAAGCGCGATCGCGACGAACTCGAAACAGCTCGCCGCGAGTTAATAGAGGTTTTAGTTAACTACAGCGCTGTTCAAGATTTTGAGGCTCGGCTGGTGTTTGACGCCCACTATCGAGATACTCCCGGCGTTAAAGAAATTATTACTAAAAATTTATCGGTGCACTACACTGACTTCGGTCAGACAGCAGATACTTATATTGAAAAATCTTGTGCTAGTTTTCGCTACGACTTGCGATCGGTCAAAGGCAAAAGCCGCATGATTGTGGCCACCTCAGACCGAGCGCAACAATTGACCGTAGTCGGCTACGGTGCCGAATGGATGTCCGCCGAACAACTAGCGGCTGACGTAGAAGCCACCGCCCGCCGCAGCGAGCGCCAGCACAAATCCCGCAAACACAACTCCAGTCGCTTTCTCGCCAATTCCCTCGATCCCGAATCCCAGAAGCGCCTCGCCAAGTTGAGAATGGGGCTGCATTAGCTGCTGAAACCCTGTGGCGGTATGACAAAAAAAAGTTTATCAAAGGCCTTGCCAAATCGAGTAAGTTCAGCTATTGTTAGTAAATGTGGGTAACAAAAACCCCCAATCCTCGGTAGCTCAGTGGCAGAGCGGTCGGCTGTAATGAATGCAAGCCTTTGGCATCAACCAAAAGCCCTAGTGACATAGCAGCTCTATCCGGTAACGGGTACTGAAAAATCGGGTGAATTCAAGGAAACCGCAGCACTTCGGGTGGCGGCAATCTTGAGCCAAGTCTGGCGAAAGGCAGCGGTTGCGATCGCAAGTAGCCGGAAAGGTGCAGAGACTAGAGATGAGGAGCCTAACCGATAAATCTCACAGCGCCTGACATCCGACGACAGATCACAAAATTGATTTGTAGGGATGATGAAATAGTCCGCCCCCTTCGGAAACGTTGGGATAAGTGTAACCGATTGGTCGTAGGTTCAAATCCTACCCGGGGAGTTAGTAAAAGTCTGAAGTTGGAATTTTCCAGCTTCAGATTTTTTGTTTTTATTTTCCGATATGTTTTTCTCTAATGTAGATGCAAACACTTTACCTGTATCATGAGCTATCGCGACATCATTACCATAGAGCCGGATAAGCGAGGTGGCCAGCCCTGCATTCGTCGGATGCGGATTACGGTTTACGACGTTCTTGGCTGGCTGGCTTCTGGAATGTCTATGACTGAGATTATTGACGACTTCCCAGAACTGACAGAAACAGACATTAGAGCCTGTCTAGAGTTTGTCGCCGCGATCGTCGTTTAGTTGCTTCCGTCGGATTGCCTTAACTGAACTATATTGAAGCATCATTCTGTTTTCTCCTGAAACGAGAAACCTAAGGTTTACGCTCACCGGACGTAGATAACACTTGCACCTCAACCGATTATTTGCGGCGTTCCGGTGCAGCGAGATTTTTATAGACTACGTTCGTTATGTGTGTCTAATAAAAACTCAGCTAAAGTCGATGCTGCTCCTACTGCGAGTTTTGCATGTCGAGAGCCTAAGCCTTTGGCTTTTGAATCTTTACCATGCCCGGTGCCGTAACTATTTCTCAATTCAGCTATTCCGTTTGTAATTGTAGCTAAGTTGCTGAGAATTCGTTGGATATTCTCTCGCGCCTTAGCTTCGTTAGGAATATCGTCGGGCGTCAGCTTTAGTTCTTTAACAGTCTGCTTGACTAACTTGGGCAACTCCAGATTATTCTCTATTTCCTGGCCTCGTTCAGACAAAATAGTTTTGCAAATAGTTTCTATCAACTCCTTTGCTGTACCAATAGCCAAAATAGGGTCATTCTCAATAGCACTTTGCATCCGATTAATTTGGCTCAAAACGTATTGGGTATCCGTACCACAAAAATGTTGCTTCAGGCTCCTAAGGTTTGATTCCGCACCAAGTGAAATTCTTCTTGCTGTATACACTGCACGACCAGAAATTTGCGTGTTGGAAACGATTTCATAACCTTGATCCCGTAATAGTAGGTTAAAAGCCTGCTCTAAACGCCTGATTTGTTCTGCATCAATACGAACAACAGGATGAATGGTTTCGCAAAGAAACCGTAAAAACATATTGTCATCACAATGAAGCAAATTAAACCTTGGGTCAGTAAAAACCCAATTGTCCATCCAGTCATCGTTATCAACGCAATGTTTCCAAATATCCCTAGAATCTGAAGGTTCAAGATTGAACAGACGCTGTAGAAATTCTAAGTCGTTTAAACTACCCGCCCAATGAGTTTTTTCAATCGAAAATAGGTCAATAATATGTTTACGTGTGGCTTCCGATATTTGCATAAATCCCTAGTCAAGAAAATAGCATATAACTTATAATTGTATCGCAGATGCTGTGTAATACTTTATTTAACCGAAAAATACCGCCCATCGCTTATATATGTCAACCCCTTCTTACTGTTCATCGGAATCTTCTTTTGTTTATCGAGTTTTTTCTGCAGCCGTTTATTTATGGTCAAGTGCGTCAAAAACGAGATTTTTGAGTTGGATAGAAAATCTGGCTGACGCACCCTACCGAATGCTACCGAATACTAAACATCGCGTTCTGTCCGTACCCATTTAGTTTGCCACTTCAGGAGAAAACCCAGATACAAAGGGATTTACCACAGGATGTAAAAAGGTACGGATAACAGAGTTGAACCGGAAATGTCGGTCCGCCCGAATTTTGCCCAAGCGCTGACAATTGAAACTAAAATTAGCAGTCCTTATACAGCTAACAATATCGCAGGATTCGGGGATGCTCCGATAATTGTTGCTAGTATGGATGCTGCAAAAGCGGCTAGCCAAATAGCAACTAAAAGCGATAGGGGTGGGACGGATAATTCAAGGGCGATCGCCCATAAGTCAAAACGCTGTTGCCCGACAGAAGCTGTAGCCAGCCGGGGAGTTTGAGTTAGCAACGTCTGCAAGTGTCCCTGTTCCCATCTGGTTCTTTGACTTTTAGCTGCTTGCTGCTGCTGTGGCCAACACCCGGTGGCTCCGGCTTAGGGGCAGAATACGGTTGGATGTCCGGCGATCGCCAAATCCAAACTCATTTGCATATCTTTAAAAATATTCCTGCTGGCTAGAGAAACCGATCGAATTATCAACCAGGGAAAAGCCAGGCCTGTTCCTGTTAGTAACGATGGGAATCCTAACTGTTTTAATCCGCTGGGACGGACTAAGTTTTTCACGAGAAATGCTAAAGCAGAAATGGAATCTTTCGGAGTATGATTGGGCGACTGTTCCAAATGATACACCTGATAATGAAAATATGCTACCAAGCCGATCAATTTCCACTTGCGATCTGAATCATGCTTGTTTGCGATCGAAGTCATATTAAATTGTGTTCTCGATCGCCTAAACCTGCGTTTTCAAGCCCAGGGCGTCCCATTCGTTCTGGGTGACAAGGCTCAAACATCGAGCTAAACCTTGAATTCATAAGGCTCTGTCGCTCATGTGTGCCCTCAACCTCACAGAATTTGTTACACTATGGCAATCTACTCGGTCAGATGTGAGACCGTACATGATTACGTCGCAGTTCAAATCAGAGGTTCTGCTGTCGGCCCGTCTAGACCCTCTAAACCTTTAGGCATCCCGCATCTACAAAATCTACCAGTAATTAACTATACCTGAAGGTATAAAAAATTATAGTTAGTAGCAAAAATATTTACGTACACCAGGCTCGTGCCCTTGTCAAAATCAAGCGCGATTTTAGCTATCTAACACTTCGTCTGAGAATAAAAGCAATGAATACACTTCCCGGTTACCAAATCACAGAAGTTGTTCAACTTGGTGTGAAGTCCATCATTTATCGCGGAGTCAGGGAATCCGATCGAGCGTCAGTCATCATTAAAACACTCCAGAGCGAGTATCCCACAATAGAACAAATTACCCGCTTGAGACATGAATACAAAATTAGCTCAAATCTCAAAATCAAAGGCATTATTAAACCCTATAGCTTAGAAAAATATAAAAACAGTTTCGCTCTGATCTTAGAAGACTGCGGCGGTCAATCTCTCAGCCACCATATCGCAGGTAAAACTATGACACTTGAGAAGTTTTTGCCGCTGGCTATTCAACTGGCTCAAACTCTCGGAGAATTGCATCAAAACCAGATTATCCACAAAAATATTAAACCCTCAAATATTATCATTACACCAGATTTTCAACAACTAAAAATTACAGATTTTAGCATAGCGACCCGCCTAGCGAGAGAGGTTCACCAAAATAGCAATACCAGTCTGCTAGAAGGCACTGTAGCCTATATATCCCCAGAGCAAACTGGTCGAATAAACCGGGATATTGACTACCGAACAGACTTGTACTCTCTCGGCATCACTTTTTATGAAATGCTGACAGGAGAGTTGCCTTTTAACTCCACCGACACCCGAGAATTAATTCACAGCCACATTGCGGTGACACCACTTTCTCCCCATCAGCGAAACAATCAAGTCCCGCAGATAGTTTCATCCATTGTAATGAAACTATTAGCTAAAAATTCGGAAGACCGATATCAAAGCGCCTTTGGAGTAAAAGCCGACCTAGAAAATTGTCTAACTCAACTTCTAACTACGGGCAAAATAGAAAATTTCATTCCGGGAACCCTTGATAAATCAGGTCAATTTTTGATTCCCCAAAAGCTCTACGGCCGCAAACAAGAAGTCGCTGATTTGATGGCATCATTCGAGCGAGTCAGCTTTGGGAAAATAGAGATGGTGTTGGTAAGCGGTTACTCAGGCATCGGTAAAACCTCTGTTGTCAATGAAATCCACAAACCAATTGTCAGGCAGCGGGGTTATTTTATTGCTGGCAAGTTTGACCAATTTAAGCGGGGTATTCCTTATGCTGCAATAACTCAAGCGTTTGAATCATTAATGCAGCAGTTATTAACAAAAAGCTCAGAAGAGTTGGCAATTTGGAAAGAAAAGCTCTTGTCGCGACTAGGTCAAAACGGTGAAATTATTATTGATGTTGTCCCTTCTGTCGAACTAATAATTGGTTCGCAGCCTGCTGTTCCACAATTGGAACCGACAGAATCTCACAATCGCTTTAATCGATTGTTTAAAGAATTTTTGAAGGTTTTTGCCCAACCAGAACACCCCCTCGTTCTATTTATAGATGATTTGCATTGGGCAGATTTAGCTTCCTTAAAATTGATTCAGGAACTGGTAACAGACTTGGATACCAGATATTGTTTACTGATAGGAGCCTATCGAGATAACGAAGTTAATTCGGCTCATCCCTTAGTTCAAACTTTAGAAAATATTCAAGAGACTGATGCAGCAGTGCATCACATTATTATCCCATGTTTAGAGTTGAATAGTGTCACGCAGCTAGTGGGCGATACTTTGCGCAATGAAACCAAAAATTTTCAGTCCCTGGCCGAGTTAATTTTTAATAAAACTGGCGGAAATCCATTTTTTCTAACTCAACTGCTTTTAACCATGCACTCAGAAAAGCTGTTAGCATTTAATTTCACAGTTGGTGCGTGGCAGTGGGACATCACGAAAATTGAAGCCGCTGGCATTGTAGATTACAGTGTGGTTGGATTAGTTGCTCGGAAGCTTCAACAACTGCCGGAGGAGACGCAGCAAGTATTAAAATTAGCTGCTTGTATCGGCAACCATTTTAATTTAGACAATTTGGCAATTGTTACGGAAAAACCAGGCTCAGAAACCGCGGCTGATTTATGGGAGGCGCTTCAAGCTGGTTTAATTCTGCCAATGAGGGATGCTTACAAAATCCCCCTGGTTGAGGAAATCGACTCCCAGCGACGACGGCAAGGGGAGGGAGTTGGGAGTGGCCCTCAACACCCAATATCTTACAGGTTTTTGCACGATCGCGTACAGCAAGCCGCCTATTCTCTCATCCCTGACTCCCAGAAAAAACAAACCCACTTAAAAATCGGCTTCCTGCTGCTGAATTCAACTCCGCCATCGGAGATAGCAGAAAATATCTTTGATATTGTCAACCAACTTAATATGGGCGTCGAATTCATCACAAATCAGGAAAAGCGAAATGAACTAGCTAACTTTAATCTCATAGCAGGTAAGAAAGCTAAGAGTTCTGCCGCCTATGAAGCAGCACTTAAATATTTTAATGTAGGTCTAGAACTTCTACCCGATAGAGCTTGGCAGAGTCACTATGGTTTAATCATGGAACTGCATACCAAAGCGCTGGAATTGTCCTATATAAATACCGAGTTGGATCGAGCGTTCCAGCTATCAGAGGTTATTATAGCGCGCGCCAAAAATTTGCTCGAAAAAGTCAAAGCTTACGAGCTAAAACTTATTTTTTACTTTAAGCAAAATCAATACCAAGCTTCCATAGATATAGGTCTAGAAGCTTTGAAACTGCTGGGAGTCGCTCTTCCTCAAAAACCCAATAAATTAACTTTTTTCATGTGGCTAATACGGACAAAATTAGCTGTGGGAAACAAACGGATTGAGGATTTAGCTGAGTTGCCAGAAATGACTGATGCTAATAAAATTGCGACTCTACGGATTTTAACGCATATGGGTTCGGCTGCTTTTATAGTAGCACCAGATATGTTCCCACTACTCGTATTTAAAATGGTTGCTCTTTCTCTTAAATACGGGAATGCGCCGCTGTCTAGTGTCGGGTATGCCTACTATGCTACGATCCACTCTGCAGTGTTAGGAGATATGGATTCTGGATACCGATACGGTCAAATGGCTAAGGAACTTTTAGAGAGATTTCAGACCAAATTGTATAACTCTCTAATCTCACTAATTTTTAATGCTTTTATCGACCACTGGTCTGAGCCGATCAGGGAAAGTCTTATGGGTTTACTGGAGGGTATTCAGAGTGGACTAGAAACGGGAGATGTCAACAATGCTTGTTATTGTGCTAGTGTTTATAGCAATTATATATTGTTGAGGGGGGAACCTCTGGAGTCTGTGAAAAATAAGCAGAGTCAATATATTCAAATGTTAGTGAATTATAAGAGTGAATTTATACTCGATCGAGCCAGAGTCGGGGCACAAGTTGTCTTAAATTTGCAAGGTAAAACAGCTAATCCTTGTCTGTTAGTTGGCGAGATATTTAATGAAGAAACGATGGCGATCGCCTTAAATAAAAGTCAAAATGATATGATAATATTTGTAGTTTTTTTATATAAATCGTGGTTAAGCTATTTATTTAAAGATTATGTTAAATCGGCGGAATATGCCAGGACAGCCTCAAATTACTCTCAGGCTGCAATGGGTCTGATGTATGTTCCCATCCACAATTTTTACTATTCCCTAGCGCTATTAGCTTTGTATCCCATAGTTGCCAAAAATGAACAGAAAAAACATTTAAAAGAAGTGGCTTCGCTTCAGAAAAAAATGAAGCAGTGGGCTTTGAACAGTCCGGGAAATTATCAGCACAAATATGACTTAGTAGAGGCAGAGAAAGCGCGAGTATTGGGACAAGATGAAAAAGCTGGTCTGTATTACGATCGAGCGGTAAAAGGAGCCTCGATGAATGAATACATCCATGAAGCAGCGCTAGCAAATGAACGGGCGGCAGAATTTTATTGGGCTAAGGGTCGAAACAAAGTGGCTCAGAGTTATCTGAGAGAGGCTTACTACGGCTATATTCACTGGGGAGCAACCGCCAAGGTCAAAGATTTGGAGTCAGAGTATCCGGTGTCTTTACCCCCTGCATCAGCGGTCAAATCTAGTGGCTATCGAACTATTACTAGCACTAATTATACCACTATCAGCAGTCACAGCAGTTTATTAGATTTGACAACTGTTGTGAAAGCGTCTCAAGCGCTAGCTAGCGAAATTGTGCTGGATAAGTTGTTAGAAAAGTTGATGAAAATGGTGATTGAGAATGCTGGGGCCCAAAAAGGTTTTCTCCTGATGCCCAAGGAAGGAAAATTGCTGATTAAAGCAGCGGCAGCGGTGGAGTCTTCGGCTGTTGCAGTTGAGCAATGCCCTAGAGTATCTCCTGCAGAGGTTTTGCCAATAACGGTGATTAATTATGTTGAAAAAACGCACTCTGATGTAGTTTTAAGTCAGGCTGCTAGGGAAGGTCTATTTACAGATGACCCCTATATTAAAAAGCAGCAAGTGAAATCTGCGCTTTGTACTCCTATTCTGAATCAAAGCAAACTCGTAGGCCTCCTTTATCTAGAAAATAATTTAGCTACTGAAGCGTTTTCTCCAACTCGGTTGGAGGTTTTGAAAATTCTTTCTTCTCAAGCGGCTATCTCTTTAGAAAATGCGGTACTTGTTGCTAATTTGTCGGAGGCTAAGGAACAGTTGGAGGATTATTCGCGGACGCTGGAGGTGAGAGTTGAAGAGCGCACGCAGGAACTAAAGACTAAAGAAGCTAAGCTGCAAGAAGCTCAAAAACTGGCGCACCTCGGCAACTGGGAATTTGATTTGGAGGGGGATAAATTAACTTGGTCTGAGGAAGTATTCCGAATTTTTGGTCTTGACCCTGAGCTACCAGAACCCACTATTTTAGAACACAGGAAGCAAATTCATCCAGATGACCTACAGTTGTGGTTAAAGCAAGTAGAGGGGATTAGTCAGTTAGGAAATCCTCGCGAGTATGAGATGAGAATTTTGCGCCCTGATGGAGCTGTCAGATATATTTATGTTAAGGCCCAAGCTATTTTTAATGGCGGTAAGGTGATTAAGTTATTTGGGACGATACAGGACATTACGGATCGCAAGTTAGCGGAGGATGCTTTGCGACAGTCGGAGAGGCAGTTGAGAGAAAAAGCGACACAATTGGAAGTTACTTTGTCCGAATTACGCTCGACGCAGACTCAACTAATTCAAACTGAAAAAATGTCTTCTTTGGGGCTGTTGGTGGCGGGGGTTGCACACGAAATTAATAATCCGATTAATTTCATCTATGGCAATGTCATGCACGCTAGCGAATATAGCTCGGATTTGCTGGGATTGATTAAGCTTTACCAGCAGTCTTACCCGGATCCTAATCCTGAGATTGTTGCTACAACAGAAGAGATTGAGCTCCCTTTTATTCAAGAAGATTTACCTAAAATCCTGCAATCTATGCAGGTTGGGGTCGATCGCGTTCGCAATATTGTGCTGTCGCTGCGGAATTTCTCACGGCTTGATGAAGCCGAGATGAAACCAGTGGATATTCACTCCGGGATTGATTCGACTCTGCTAATTTTGCAGCACCGGTTGAAAAAGGATGCACTCGGACACGCCATTGAGGTAGTTAAAGAGTACGGTCAACTGCCGAAGGTAACTTGTTATGCTTCTGGGTTAAATCAGGTGTTTATGAATATTTTGAGCAATGCGATCGATGCAGTAGAGTTAAGAGTGGGGCTGGAGGAAATAACTGCTAGCCTCGAAAATCCTTTATCTCCAAGATTTGAGCGCAAGATTGTGGTTCGGACTGAGGTATGCGACAAAAATTGGGTGAGAATTTCTATTGCTAACAACGGCGCCGGTATGACTGAGGAAGTGCGATCGAGGGTATTTGACCCTTTCTTTACTACAAAAGCTGTGGGTAAAGGAACGGGTTTGGGGTTGAGTATCAGTTATCAGATTGTAGTCGAGAAACACGGCGGGAAGCTCATGTGCATTTCGGCACCGGGCCAAGGGGCGGAGTTTGTGATTGAAATTCCGGTAAAGCAGTGAACTTTTTTTAATTTTTTATATAATTTTTTTAACTGCCGATGAAGGCAGATGAACGCAGATAAAATTTTATCTGCGTTCATCTCTGTTGAGCTGCTGAGATCTGCGGTTAAACGCTCTCAATCTAAATATTAAACATCCCGTTCTGTCCGCACCCATTTGGTTTGCCGCTTCAGGATAAAACCCAAATACAAAGGGATTTTCCACAGGATGTAAAAAGGTACAGATAAAAGAGTTGTTCCCGAAATATCGCCACGCCCGAATTTTGCCCAAGCGCCGACAATTGAAACTAAAATCAGCAGTCCTTGTACTGCTAAAAGGACGGCGGGAATCGGGGATGTTCCAAAGGTTGCTGCTAGTAACGAGGTGGCAAAAGCAGCTACCCAGATGGTGACTAAAAGCGATAGGGGAGGGACTGACAAGTCGAGGGCGATCGCCAATAAGTCAAAACGTTTTTGCCCGATAGAAGCTGTAGCCAGCCTGGGAGTTTGAGTTAGCAACGTCTGCAAGTGACCGTGTTCCCATCTGGTTCTTTGAGTTTTAGCGGCTTGCTGAAGCTGCGGCAAACACCCTGTGACTTTGGCTTCGGGGCAGAATACGGCTGGATGTCCGGCGATCGCCAAATCCAAACTCATTTGCATATCTTCAACAATATTGCTGCTGGCTAGAGAAACCGATCGAATTATCGACCAGGGAAAAGCCATGCCTGTTCCTGTTAGTAATGATGGGAATCCTAACTGTTTTAATCCGCTGGGACGGACTAAGTTTTTCACGAGAAATGCTAAAGCAGAAATCGAATCTTTCGGAGTAGGATTGGGCGGCTGTTCCATGAGATAAGTTGCTTGCACTGGTCGTTTGGAAGCAAGTGCAGCACGGGCTAATTTTTCTATAGAGTCTGGCTGACAAATGCAGTCTGCGTCCACCATGATGACTACTTCTGGGGGGTCTGATTCGAGCGACTGCAAGCCGAAATCCAGTGCGTATCCTTTGCCCTTGCGTTGTGTGTCTTGGCGCTCGATCGCACTTGCACCGCAGTTACGGGCGATTTCTGCCGTGGCGTCCGTGCAGTTGTCAGCAACCACTAACAGGCGGTCTTGAGGTGTTAGCTGCGGCAATATGGTGTCCAGGGTGGCGGCAATTCCTGCTGCTTCGTTGTAGGCGGGAATTAAAACTGCTACTTTGGGGCGGGGCGCTTTAGTTTCCCCTGTGGGGCGGAAGCCGGACAAGAAAGCTGCACTGCATTCTAGAAATAGAACTGTAATGGGAATTAGAAGGATCAGGGCGATCGCCAATAGCACCACATCAATCAATATGAACAGTAGCTGATTAATTTCCACAATTCTCGTACCTTAATTTAATTTAATTTGTTGCGTTCATTGAGTTCATTTAATCTAATTGCACCTTGGTTAACTCAGTGCGCCACGCTATCTAAAGTATGATCGTATCATGCCCGGAAAAAATAACCTTTATAACGTTTGTAGTGATGACTTAGCTCCTCATAAAACTACTAGGACTGCCGTCCGCACTACCAATTAATTTGATGGCGGTTGTGCTATCGCAAATAATATCATATCATGTCGATTCTGACAAGGTTAAGTAAATCAATTTAATTAAACCTCCAACAGACGCAGAATTGAGAAACCCGGTTTCTCAATTCTGTTTTTAACATGACTTACGGAAAAAATGGTTTAAGCCAGTAGTTATACCGGTAAGGTGCGCGCCCAGCACCCTGCATAAGCTGCAGAGCATCTAAATTTAATATAGAGACGGGATCTCCTGCCCGTCCCACAATAATTGTAGAAAAATTGACTGTCTAATTAGATGCAAAGCAGCTTAATTAGGTTCTGCGTTCAGGACTGCTTAATCAACTAACAACTTGGTCGATGTGCCGGCTCATTCACCCCCCGTGGGTTGCCAGTCAATCGATTTGAGATTTGAGATTTTAGATTTTAGATTGACTTGCGCGAGATAAATGCTCTTTCTTGAGGATTTTCGAAAATCGATTTGGGATCGATTCCACGGATAAATCACGTGGCGGGTACCACCTTTGAAATTCGCTTGTCAGGCAGCAATCTCCTTTCCTCAAAACTATGTTCCAGCTACGCTGCATCGCCTACAGCAACAGGTTGAGATTGTTTGGGGTTCAAATGTGCGGGGGGTACAACTTCTCTGATATCTCTCGACATCGATCGCAAATATCCGACTTCTGCTTGAATACAATCCAGGGTAGAAAGACTCTCAACTAAGCCATCCAATTCATCAGCAGTAACTCCAGCACTGTTCAAGACTTCTTGGTTAAGTCGCCCGTAGATTCCTTGCAGGAGGAGTTCGATAATCTCGCTGTAGTCAGCGATTTCCGTTTTGTAACCTTGCAATTTCTTCGGATTGATCCCCCACTGCAAAATCTTTAACAAGTCTTGGGGGGAACTCCACGCAAAAGAGGAAGCAATCACTTCTTTTTTCGCTGCGACAAGAGCCTGCTTGATTTGTACTTCGGGGAAATCGGGAGCGAGGATTAAGCTTTCCAGCTTCGACACTTGTTTATCTAACACGCGCAAAGAAAAAGGAGCTACTTCTGCACTCACCATGTCGCCAGCATCGTTAAGACTTTTAAAAGGAGTTTCCAAAACATTAATTAGGAGGTGAATTTCTGTAGGTTTTGTCCAGTCAAACTGTCCCAGAAAAAACGGTTCTTGGTATCCCGGCACAAGTCCTTGAAAATAAATCGGCAGATTTTTGCCTGATTCAATAATTTTATAAAGAGCTACTTCCAATGTTTCTGTCGGCCACCCGAGATTACTCACGGCGACAAATTTCAGTTTTCCGGGAACGGACACAACCAGCGAATTCAGCAATAAATGTACGGCTTCGACAAGATTTTGAGCGGTTACGTAGCGGTGGGGAGCGTGAACGTTGACAGCTTTACCTTGCTGTACTTTGTTAGACATTTCCTCGCAGAACAAGCTATTTTCCAAGATATGAGTAAAGCGAACCATCCCGTAAATGACATCTCCTTCTTGAGCTGCTTTGGCAAATTGCCATTCGGCAAACTTTTGGGAGGCGGCGTAAACATCGGTTGTAAAATATCGAGATGCTTTGCCTGTGGAAGAGAAGATACAGTGTTCTACGCCGTATTCTTCGCACAGTTGGATGATGTGTTTACATCCTAACAGGCTGGTTGTAACTGTTTCTCGGATTTTGATTTCAGCTAGTCCGGGTTGGCGTTGGGCTGCTAGGTGAAAAACAATTTCTGGTTTTTCCACTTCAAATATATGTTTCAGTGCTTCGAAGTTGCGAATGTCGGCGGCATAGAAAGTTACTGCACCTTCTCGGGTAAAAAGCGGGAGATTTTCTTCGGGGTTGTGACATCGGGCGTTGTCTGCTGAAATGATTTTAGTTGCGCCTAATTCGAGGAGTTTTTGGATTAAGAAACTGCCGACACATCCTTCTCCACCGGTAATGAGGATGGTTTTTGCTTTGATTTTGCTGCTGATTGCCGATGCGTATAGGTTAATGGTGCGATCTCGCACCTCGCTAAATGGTTCGCTTTCTAATTGTCCGTCGCCTTGATATACCGAGATTAGCTGTGCGGTGAGAGTTTGTAAGGCCGCTAGGATTTCAGGATCTTGCGGTTCCGGGGAACCCGGGGGAACTAGCTGTTGGATGCTAGCGATTATTTCTGCTTTGCTGGCACCTTCAAACACTTCTGAGGATTTAAATGCACTCTTCACTTTTTGGGCTCCTTTAAATTTTATAAATACCGTTGCTTATCGGCGATTTGTTAAACAGATTTTCGAGGGACAGAAGCTTTAAAAGTCTGCTGGGTTTTAGGATTGTTTAGACTGAAAGCCACTTAATCGAAAAGACAGGCGATCGGCTCTGCTACTAATTGCTTGTTGTATTAAGCCTACTTGTACTTTTATTATTAAGCGCTTTTTTAACCTGCTTACTTTTGCGACCGGCAAAGGCGGAACCTTTTCTGTCCTAAATTGGTCACTCTAACTATAAACTTAAGTTGCTGACTGTGGGCCATACTCAGAACATATCTTTACTATTGCCTTGTAATCACCTGTGAGTTTTCACACTCTTTTACAGTTAATTTAAAGTAGCGTCTGCCTTTAAAAAACTTAACAATCTACTTGACATTTATTAGATAATTTACCTGATTAATCTGTATAATTTGATACAAACATAACTTGGATTTTAAGTAAAAATACGCAGAACAGCTCCCAATATTTCGGTCTGCTGAAAAGATTGCTAATTGATGGGTGGGGTAGTGCTGTGGCTACCCCTGGATGTGTGCTGCTAACGGGCGCGAACGGTGCGTTCTTTTTTGCTGCCTTCAAAGTCGCGAGCCGAGGACGAAGCATCATAGCCTCCGGTACGCAAGCGACGGTCTAAATCGCTGGCTTCGGGAGAAGTTTTTGCCGCTTCTTCGAGGGCGACTCTGCCTTCAAGCACCAGTTTGTAAAGACCCTGGTTGATAATCTGCATTCCTTCGTAGGTGTCAGTTTCCATTAACCGGAAAGCTTCATCATCAGCACCTTTCATCAAGTAATCGTGCATGGCAGGTGTATTCACCAAAATATCGTGAACTGCTACACGACGGTTGTCAACTGTTGGGAGCAAAAGTTGGGCAATTACAGCTACTAAAGTATCGCAAATTTGAATCCGCATCGCGTGTTGTTCCTCCGGGGGGTAGAGGTTCAACAATCGGTTAATAGCGTTAATGGCGCTGCGAGTGTGGAGAGTTCCCAATACTAAGTGACCGGTTTGAGCTGCTTGCAACGCTGTATTGATGGTAACGCGGTCGCGCATTTCCCCGATCAAAATTACATCTGGATCTTCCCGCAAAACTGCCCGCAAAGCCTGCTGGAACTCGTGGGTATGCAAGCCGACTTCCCGCTGGCTGATTAAGCATTTTTTAGAAGGGTGAATGAATTCGATCGGGTCTTCAATTGTAACTACGTGCTTTTGCTCCATCTGATTGAGGTGGTCGATCATCGCAGCTACTGTTGTTGATTTTCCCGAACCGGTAGGCCCGGTAACCAATATTAATCCCTGCGATCGCAAAATGATATTTTTGAGAACTTCTGGCAACCTTAAGGAATCGATAGTAGGTATTTCCAAACTGATCAACCGCAATACTAGGGCACCGCCGCTGAGGGACTCAAAACAGTTTAGCCGACACCGCACGAAGCCCGGGTAAAAAATTGCTGAATCTAATTCTTTGTTAGTTGCAAACTGTTTTCGCTGTTCGGGGGTGAGAATTTCGGCTAGGTAATGTTCAAAAATTTCTGGCGTTACTTTGGGGTGGTTAGTTGCTACTTGCATCGCGCCCCGAATCCGAAATCGAGGTACTTGACCGACTCGAATGTGAATGTCGGAAGCTCCTGCAACATGGGCATCTCTGACCATTTGTTCGATCGTGCTCAGGGGTGTCTCGACAGGCCGCTGCTGGGCTGGGGGGGGCGGACTCGGCGCGGGTGCATGAGCCGCGGGTGTTGCAGCCAAGGGCGGGGGCGGGGGCGGCGAGCGGCGGGCTTGAGCGTCTGGTTGAAGCGGTGTAGGATTGTTTAATGGGCTCATTTTTTTGTCTCCAGTCAATCGATTTTTGATTTTTGATTTTTGATTTTTGATTTACTCCACAGATTAATCTGGGAGCTTGAACTAAGTTCTAAAATTGGGGTATCTCCACAAAGCGAGTGTTGGGGCTTGTATCCGTTTTTGGGCGCGGTCAATGTATTAATTGCGAAAAAATGCCCAATTTCTAATCTAATCACTCTCGGCTAATTCGGTGCTAAATGCTGAGAATATTTTACAATTAGGCTTGATAGGGCGATCGAGTAATTAACAATTTCAACTCCTATGAACATCGGTCACAAAATTGCAGACTGGCTCGAAAATCGCGCTGTCGCCCCCGCCTACGCGGGTTGGCTGCTCTCGGGGATGACGGTTTTCTTTTTTGGGTCTGCGACTAATACAATGTCTGGGTGGCTGTACGCGCTCAGCGGTGGGAGTTTGGCGCTGTTGGGAGTAGCGGCGGTTTTGCCGGGAAAATCGCTCCGTTTCTTGGAAGTCCGTCGCCGGACGATCGAACCGGTGAGTGCGGGCGATCGCATCACGGTCGAATTAGAAATCGAAAATCGCGCCCGCGAACCTAAGACTTTGTTGCAAGTGGTAGACATCTTGCCGTTTGTATTGGGAGAACCGATCGTCCGCCCGATCGAAGTCATAGACCCTAACAGTATATACAGGGATACATACTATCTAGAAGTCAGGCAGCGCGGCGTCTATCGCTGGCAAGAGGTAAACTTGAGGACGGCGGCGCCTTTAGGGTTGTTTTGGTGCCGGCGCAGCCGCCGAGTCAAAGCTGTGGCGGTTGTCTATCCACAGGTTTTGCCGTTGAGCACTTGCCCGATTATCGATCGCATCGGTCAAGAAGACAGCCCGCAATTTTACAATCGCAGCCGATCGCAAACTGCTACCGAAGGCCTCACCCGCAACCTGAGACCTTACCGCCACGGAGACCCCACCCGCCTGATTCACTGGCGCACCAGCGCCCGCTACGGAGAACTGCGGGTCAGAGAGTTAGAAGTTGCAGCCGGCGGTCAAGAAATTATTATTGCTCTCGACAGCAGTGCGGCGTGGCAGCCAGAAGAATTTGAACGAGCCGTGACAGTAGCTGCGTCTCTTTACTTTTATGCTAGCAAGCGGCTGTTAAACGTCAAACTTTGGACGGCCGGGACTGGACTCGTCTCGGGAAACCGGGTAGTTTTGGAAACTTTAGCGGCGGTTAATGCTGGGGAAGATGGGGTTGAGAATCGGCCGAAACTGCCGATAATTTGGCTGACTCAAAACTCTGCAACTTTAAGCACTCTTTCCCTAGGCAGCCGCTGGGTACTCTGGCCGTTGGCAACTGCTGAAACAGGCGAAAAAATGTTAGTCAAACATGAGTTACCCGGTTTAGAAATTCGCTCCGGCAGACCTTTAGAACTCCAGTTACAGGATCCTCTGGAAAGAGCGATTAGTTATTAAGATAGTCCGGGACGCAAAATCGTCTGGAAAGAGCGATTAGTTATGAAGATTAACTTCATGAGTTTTCAGGTAAGCAGGGTAAAGGCATCTTGTCAATAACGAGGGGTTTTAGCACTGCTGACCCGGCTTTATTGTTGTTTATTGAGAAGGGTTTTTCCACCTGTAGCGCTTTTGTCTCTACTCAAACGCTATATATGCGAATTTAGAAATTAGATGCGTTTACCCTGTTCAGGTAAGTAGGTCGGGGGGAAATTTTACAAGTATGTAACAAATTATTAAGTAGGGTGAAGTGAACCGCATTGTAGTAGTAGAATTTTGAGGATTTAACCCAAGTTGGCGGGTACTAGCAATGCAGGGCTAGCTGAAGCGATTGGTTTGCCACCCGGTCAGAGAAGCGATCGGGATGTGGGGTATCATATAGAAGCATTTTACACCTACCGTGTAAATGACAATATCGCTGTTACTCCCTGTCTGATTTTGTTGACTGCCGCCAATCAAAACGAACGCAATCCAGATGTCGTTCTTGGGGTAGTTCGGACTAGCTTTAATTTTTAGGGTCGCGCTAGGGTTTCAATTCATAGACAAAGCAGCAGATTCCTGACTAATTCTCGCTCAAACTATTACCACGAGTGATTGATTGTTGCTCAGGTAGGCTAGCCTCAAGACGATCGTCGGTTAAATCTAATACTCTAATAAATTAAGACAAAAAACAATGCTAAAGTTTGAAGATCTAACTCAACATGAAGTTGAGGCACTTAAGCAAAAGTATAACTATGCTGATGCTCATACTCATCAATCACAATCTAAGTCCCAACTAGAGATTATTAAAAGGTTGCCTGAGTTATGGCTTGAATCTGAAAAAACTAAGCAAGAAACTTTAGAAAAAAAGTTTATAGAAAATTTTTATAAAATAAGGGGATTGGAAACAGCATTAGAAGGCAACAATGTTATGCTTTATTATGCTGCCTCAATCGCCACCATTCACATAGCAAACTACCTTTTGAAAAAACGCTTGAGCGTTAGTTTACTTGAGCCTTGTTTTGACAATCTATATGAAATATTAATGCACATGGAAATTCCTCTTTCTCCTTTGAAAGAGGACTTATTACACGATGATGATAAGATTTATGAAAATCTCAAAACTCATGTGAAAAGTGATGCAATATTTCTTGTAGACCCCAATAACCCAACAGGTTTCACTCTGCTCGGCAAAAAAAACAAAAAGGCTTTTGAAAAGGTTGTTCAGTTTTGTAAAGACTATGACAAAATACTGATTATAGATTATTGCTTTGCCAATTTTTTGATGAACGATGAGGAAATTGAACTCTATGATACCTATAAGGTATTAAAGGAATCGGGAATTAAATATATGGCTATTGAAGACACAGGGAAAACCTGGCCTATTCAGGATGCCAAAATAGCGATGCTGAAAGTCAGCGATCATCTCTATGAAGAGATGTACAGCATTTATACAGCATATATTCTTAATGTATCTCCTTTCATTCTCAACTTCCTTACAGAATACCTACTAGATGCACAAAAATGCCAGTTTGCTTCCACCCGAAATATTTTAAATACAAACCGTCAAATTTTATCAAAAAGTTTTCAGGATAGTATCTTGACACCGCTCAAACCAAAGAGTAAAGTAAGTGTAGCTTGGTGTGAAATTAGGGAACCTCATCTTAAGGCAACTGAATTGCAAAGAATTTTATATGAAGAGGGGGTCTACGTTTTACCGGGAACCTACTTTTTCTGGCACAATCCTAACCTAGGAGAGAAATACATCAGAATAGCTCTAGCGCGAGATCCCGAGAATTTTGCTGAGGGGATGTCCTTAATTAAAGACGTACTGGAAAGGCTGGATAAAAACTTATACAATCCACTAGCGGCAGGATAACATCTTTTACCCCGCAGGGGTTAAACGGGAGCTTCTTAACGGAAGGAAGATTTTTATTTCACCCCCGCAGGAGTTAAACGCTAGCTTCTTAACGGAAGGAAGATTTCTAGAGCGCTCAAACTCATTGCTCAAAACACACTGAGATACCACGTAACGCAATGGAATGGAAAGGCGTAATGCCAGCTATTACTACTGGCTTTGAAAAAGATTTAACTATCGCTTGCGAACATATAGCTAAGCACGTTAGTTGGCTAGTGGATAATGGATGCACGGGTATTGTAGCTAATGGTACACTTGGCGAAGCAACTTCTTTAAGTTTTGAAGAAAAAATACAGCTTCTCCAAACTTGCATAAAAGCAGTAGGCTGGCGCGTACCTGTGGTGGCTGGTGTAGGTGCTATGACTACAGCCGCCTCTGTCGCTTTAGCAGAAAAAGCAGCATCCGTAGGCTGTAGCGGTTTAATGATTTTACCTCCCTATCTATATAGTACCGACTGGCGCGAGATGAAAGCGCACGTTGCTGCTGTAATTGAAGCTACAAACCTTCCCTGTATGCTATATAATGATCCCTCTGCCTACGGGACTGATTTTTTGCCAGAACAGATTGCCGAACTTGCTGAGGAACATCCCAATCTTCGTGCTGTTAAGGAAGCAACGACTGATGTGCGTCGAATCACGGCTATTCGTGCGTTAATGGGAGATCGGCTGTCTATTGCTGTTGGTATGGATGATGTTTTGGTGGAAGGGATAACAGCAGGAGCAACCTGTTGGGTAGCAGGAACTGCCAATGCTTTGCCACAAGAATGCGTTGCTCTTTTTAACCATGCCATACAAGGGGACTACGATAAAGCTTTTCATCTTTACAAATGGATTATGCCCTTAATGCGGCTCAATGCTGTACCTAAGTTTGTGCAGATGACTAAGCTGATGCAGTCGGTTGTTGGTTGGGGAAATAGCACCGTGCGTCCCCCACGATTAGAACTGGAAGGAACTGAACTTCAGACAGCCCTCAACATCATTAAAACAGTTTTGTCACAGCGGACAAAGCTCTAAAAATACAGTAATGAATTCGTCAAATGACAAAAAGAGACATAGAAATAATGATAGAAGGAAATTTAGAATATCAACTGATTGAGGCATTAGAGCCTATCAGACATCATGTTTTAGCAACGGGGATATATCACCTTTTTAACGAAGGTATTTACGATAAATTGTTGGAGTCAGACCATTCTATTGAATCTTTAGCCAAAGCGCTTCATTTTGATGAAACTAAACTTCTGGGTTTTCTAAGGTATTTGGCTAATGAGGGGATTGTTGAATTCATTGATGAAAAAGTGCGACTGACTAAGAAAAGCAAACAAATCAATGAATTTCGTGGTTGGTATACCCTGATGATAGGGGGATATGGTCATACTTACCTTCAAATAGGTGAAAAACTCAAAGAAGGTAGTGGTTGGGCAGAGCGAGATAGCGGGCAGGTTGGGGTTGGTAGCTGTCAAATGAGCAAGTTCGATGCCATACCTCTGACTCGTTCCTTGATGGCAGAAATACCAAAAGAGTGTAAATATTTGCTAGATGTTGGATGTGGGGAAGGACTATATCTTGTTGAATTTTGTAGAGCCTTCCCTAATTTGAAGGCATGGGGAGTGGAGCCAAGCAAGGGAGGATACCAGGCAGCCGTTGAATTAGTTCGCCGCAGTGGTTTAGAGGAGCGGATTGTCCTGACCAATGCCTCAGCTTTAGAACTCTTAGAATCTCCTTTCAAGCATGAGCCAGACTTTTTGATCGTTGGTTATGTATTGCAGGAGGTTCTCGGTCAGGACGGAGAGTCAGGAGTAAGCAAATTTTTGACGGGGATTTTGGAGCGGTTTCCTGATATTTACATTATCGTTATCGAGATAGAAGACCAAATTACTAACAAGAAAATAATGGGACATAGTATGTCTCTGGCCTTTTACAACCCTTACTACTTATTGCACTACTTTACTAATCAAAGACTGGAGAAACTCGAATTCTGGGAAAGACTATTTGAGAAGTGCCAGCTTGAGGTTAAAGCTAAGAAGTTTGCCGATATTAATGTAGACTCCACTGACTTAACCGTTGGATATCTTTTGCATCGAAAACAAAGTTGAGTGTGATTGTGGGCGTTTAATTATGCAACCTTTAGACTTGATATACGACTGGAATCAGCCGTTAGGAAAGAATCTAAAATCGGTTAAGCTGTGCGATGAAACTTTACGGGACGGCTTGGAGGGTGGTGTCAACCATATCCCTTCTCTGGAGGAAAAACTCAACTTGCTGACTCTGGCAAACGCCCTGGAAATCAGTGATGCAGTTGTTGGGTTTCCTGCCCAAGAGACAGCTTACGAGGAAGCCCTTAGCTTGTGTAAAGGGGCACAAGCAAGGGCTTTGGATATGCGCTTTGCACTATTAGGGCGCATGATAGAAGCAGATATCCAAGCCATTGACCGCATTCAACAAACCAGCGGACACCCAGTGACAGCTCACTTGTTTATCGGTTGCTCTCCTATCCGTCGTTATGTGGAAAAGTGGGAAATAGATGAATTGGAACGCTTAACCCGTTTTGGCGTTGGTTTAGCAACTAAACTCGGGTTACATGTCAATTTTGCTACTG
This sequence comes from Microcoleus sp. AR_TQ3_B6, assembly GCF_036702785.1. Taxonomy (NCBI): domain Bacteria; kingdom Bacillati; phylum Cyanobacteriota; class Cyanophyceae; order Oscillatoriales; family Microcoleaceae; genus Microcoleus; species Microcoleus sp. AR_TQ3_B6. The sequence goes on from NZ_JAUBVJ010000010.1 coordinate 107,638, forward strand.
AAGATACTTCCAGATCAGAGCCAGAGGTAGTGGAATGCTTGTGCCTAGCTGCAATTGAGGAGGGAGCCGCCGAGATTACAATTAGCGATACAGTAGGCTACTTAACTCCAACGGGAACACAACGGCTGGTTCAGCATTTTCGACGTTTCGTAGATGAGCGGGGTTTTAAAGTGCGCCTAGATTTCCACGGTCACAATGACCGTGGTTTAGGGTTAGCAAATTCCTTAGCGGCTGTGAGTGCAGGGATTGATTGCATCCACAGTACCGTCTTTGGCATTGGGGAACGAGCTGGTAACGCACCTTTGGAGTTAGTAATGGTGAATTTAAAGATGCAAGGACTGTGGACTGGTGAAAACTTGGGGGCGTTAAGAGATTACTGTACAGAAGTTGCTAGAGTTTGCGAGCTAAAAATTCCAGATAAATATCCAATTTTTGGTGCGAATAGCTTCCTAACTCAGATGGGCGTGCATGCTTCTGCCATTCTCAAAGCAGAAGTCCAAGGGGAAGCAGACATAGCCGCCTCTGTTTACTCAGGGGTCGATCCGCGCTTAGTCGGCTTGGACTATGGCATTCAAGTAGGTCCGTACAGTGGCCGCTCAAATGTACGGCTTCTATTACGTCGCAAAGGGTTAGAAGTAGCCGACGAAATAATAGACCAAATTTTGGTAAAAGCTCGAACTGAAAAACGGATTCTACCTAATGAAGAAGTTTATGCTATGGCTGGGGCGGAAGTTTAATAAACAGTTCAGAGTTATTGATAACTAGATCCTTGGATAGTACAGTCATTTCAAAAGGAAGAAAAGTATATTATGAGTCAATCTGAAAAAGTATTGATGCTTGGCGATCACATTAATACGGATGATATTATTGCGGTCAAGCATTTAACTAATCCCGATCCAGACTATTTAAAACGCTACGGTTTTGAATATCTGATTGGAGAAGGGAAACTGCTCGAATACGACATAATTGAGGCTGGAGAAAATTTTGGCTGTGGCTCGGGCCGGGAAGAAGCCCCAATTGTGATTAAAGCAGCAGGAATCAAAAAAGTTTGCGCTTTTTCTTTTGCCGAGATTTTCTATCGGAATAGTATTAATATTGGTTTGCCTCTAGAAATTATCGGACAATTCCAAACGCAATCATTGGTAGAAGCGATCGCTGCGGAAGGGGGCTTGACACCTTTTAATCAGAAGCGTCGTCGCCTTGAGGTATCAACTCCTAAAAGCCTAACTCAGCCTCGACCAATGACTATGGCGGAAAAAATCTTAGCGCGAGCTTCGGGTAATGCCTACGTTCAGCCAGGAGAGGTAGTATTTGCCAAGGTCGATCTGGCAATGTCTTATGATGCCGTAGTTGGAATTGTTGCACAGACTTTTCACCAGCATTTTGGAAAAGAGGCAAGGCTTTGGGATGCTAACAAAGTGGTTTTAGTAGCGGATCATCTGATCCAGATCAAGGAGATTAGAGAAGATAAGCACGCTGATATTTTATATCAGCAAATGTTAGAGTGGGCGCGTCAGCAAGGATGTCACTTATTTGATGTGGTTTCTCCAGGAGAAGCAGCCGGGATTTGCCATGTTTTACTACCAGAAAAGGGTTTTATCCGCCCAGGAACGGTTGTAGTCGGAACAGACTCTCATAGCTGTACATACGGAGCCTTTGGTTGCTTTGCTACAGGTGTAGGCTATACAGAGATGGCAAATATTTTTGCTATGGGCGATACCTGGCTGCGCGTTCCGGGAACCATACTTTTTAAATTATCAGGCACTCTCCCAAAACATATCAGTGCTAAAGATATTATCCTGTTTATTATCAGTAAAATTGGCTGCGATGGTGCTGTTAGCAAGGTGATAGAATTCCGGGGCAGCATTATCGATCAATTGCCAATCGATGAGCGGATGACTTTATCTAACATGGCAGTCGAGTGTGGAGCGATGAGTGGTTTGATTATCCCAGATAATGTTACCCTAGAGTACGTTCAAAGTCGCACTCATGAGGAATTTGAAGAAATTATCGGCGATCCAGATGCTGAATACGAAAAGGTCTATGAATTTGACCTTAGTAATTTGGAAGCCCAAGTTGCTTGTCCTCACACACTCGAACACATTGTGGGAATTAGTCAATTAGGGGAAGTTCTCATTACACGAGCTTTTATTGGTTCCTGCACAGGAGGAAAGCTGTTCGATTTAGCTCAGGCTGCGGAAGTTTTGCAAAGTCGTAAAATTGCTCCTGGAGTGAGTATGTTTGTCGTGCCCGCTTCTGTTGAGGTACGTCAAAAAGCACAAGAGTTGGGCTACCTAGATATTTTTGAAAAAGCCGGAGTACAGGTGCTTAAATCAGGCTGTGGAGCTTGTAGTAATACTGGAATTGGGGTTTTGGGCAAAGAAGAAACAGGAGTATATGCCACCAATCGTAACTTTAAAGGACGGAGTGGCGATCCGAGTGCAAATAACTATTTGGCTTCCCCACGAGTGGTAGCCATCTCGGCAATCCAAGGAAGGATCGCTGACCAACTATAAAGTCAATGTTTTGACTTTAGGAAATAGGGGAATCCTGAAAATTTAATGATGAGCAGTAATTGCTGCTCATCATTAAATTTCCCAAAAATTATTACTGTTTTAGCACTACTTTTATAGACTGTTTGGGCGATCGCTGATCGGTTCAATAGTCACAGGATAACTCCCAAATGTCCTGAGTAACTGTACGCCAAGCAACACAGTGATTGCTGCCATATATGACGCCAAAGCCAACCACAAGATATGGTTACTGTGCAAATACCAGGCAACAATAGCCATCGGCGCAAATCCTACTCCAAAGGCAGCTAAGGCAGAGTCACGCAAGACCTTACCTTCTGTTAAGCCGATGAAGTATCCCTCCAGCATTAAAGAAGTTGCACTAAAGCACAAAACAGGTATTAACCAGGTTACATAGCTATCAATTTGTTCCGTGATTTCAGCATGGTTAGTTAGCAGCCCAAATACAGTTTCAGGAAAGAAGACACAAACCAAAGCGATAGAAAGCGCAAGAAACAAACTGGTGACCGTAGCTAACCTAAGTAGGGACACTAACTGCTGGTAAGCTCCTTGACCTTTAAAGTTCCCGGCCAAGCTTGAAGTAGCGTATCCTACTCCTTGAATGACGAACAAGCTCAACTCTACTACCTGCATTAGCAAGCCGTTTTCAGCAAGGAACGTTGTCCCCAGTGCGGAACTTAGGCTGGTGAAGATGGCTAAGGTGGAAGATAGAGCAACATACCTGATAAATATATTTCCGTTGAGGATAAAGGCGGCTTTGAGTGCTGACCAGTCCAAAATCTTTTGGGTGGCGGTTAATAATTCTTGCCACTTAATGTTGAAGCATACCAGAATCAGACCCCCCAGCAATGATAGATACTGGCTGATAGCTGTAGCCAGTCCAGCTCCGGCACTTTCCCAACCCCACTGGATAATAAATAAGTACGCCAGCACAATATTAGCGCCGTTGCCAACGAAGGTTAACAGCAAAACAAAACCATTCATCTGTTGTCCCAGAAACCAACCAATTAGGACAAAGTTAAGCGCAACGGCGGGTGCTGCCCAGATGCGAAGGTTGAAATAGCTAATACCAGCATCTTTCACCTCTTTGCTGGCACTCAGAAGGGCAAATCCCATCTCTCCCAAGGGGTAGTGCAAAGTCAGGATGAGTGTGCCGAGCGCGAGCGCGATTAAGCCATTTCGCAATCCTCCCAGCAGCATTGCCTCTCGGTCATCTTCTCCAACAGCCTGAGCTGTCATTCCGTTAGTAGTCGATCGTAAACAGGCTAAAACTTGGTAGAGGTACTCAAACAGGATCGACGCTAGAATGACCCCAGCTAAGTGACGGATGTCGGGAAGGTGTCCCAAAAAGGCCGCTGCAATTAAACTTGCCAGGGGGATAGTGATGTTGGAGAGAATATTGGTAATCACCAATCGGGAAAAGCGAGGAAGGAAATCGTATTGCTTTGGAAGGGTTATGTTCATGAATTAATATCAGTAGCAAAGTACGGTGTTGCTGAAAGACTAATGGTTATGGTGGTAAAATAGGAATAAGTAGAGTGGACGGACGTTAATCGCGATGAAGTGTCCGGCGTTGCGACTCAAGGGAGCTCTATAAGAATGGTCATCGTACTGAGAGACAGTGCTACAAATGCAAGCAGTGCGGTCGCCAATTCCTCTAAAGCTATCGCGATTGGAAATATTCTGACGATGTTAAGCAACTGTGCGTGAAAATGTAGCTCAATGGTATGGGACTTCGGGGCACCCTTGCGAGTCACCGGAATCCACCACACTACGATCATCCACTGGATAAGGGAACCTGGTTGCCAAATCCCCGATCGGTCACTGTTCGAGGAAATCCCCGAAATTATAGACCTTGATGAACTCCAGACCTTCATTGGCAACAAGCGTAATCAACTTTGGATTTGGACAGCAGTTAATCACACGCAACCAGGAGTCTTAGCCTGGACAATCGGAGATCGTAGTGCAGAAACTTTTAAGCCTTTATGGCGGATTGTCAAGTCTTGGCACTGTTTCTTTTATGTTACTGACTGCTGGCGAGTATATCCAATTTTTATCGAAGATGCCGACCAGATTGTCAGTAAGACCTATATGACAAGGGTGGAAGGAGAAAAGACTAGACTAAGACATCCGGATAGCTCGACTACATCGCACAACAAAAGTGCTACTTCCAAGTCGGCCCTTGATGTTGAAGTGTTCCCTACGGTTATTGCTGCACTATCTGAAACATCAAACTATTCCTTTACCTGCTTAAATCATTACCCTTTCAGCAACGCCTAAATGACGAGCCGATCGAACTCTTTGCCTGACAATAAAAGCTCAATCCCTATCACTCTTGAGTGTCGGGCAGACTTTCGACTACATACTCCGGTACATATTCGGGTCGATTCTCGGGCTGATTCTGGGGCAAATTCTCGGGCAAATTCCTCGGTGGATGTTCGACCCTGACTCGCCGGATCGGGAGATTTGCAATCAGTGCTGTGGCCCGCTGGTCGCTCTCGAGCGAGAACTCAGACCCGGTGGTATCGATTTCCACGTAACGAGATACCACCTCTAGAATTTCTCGGCGCATCGACTCAACCATTTCTGGGCTGAGTTCTGAGCGATCGTGGGCTAGAACCAGTTTGAGGCGACGTTTTACCTCGTCGCGGCTGTTGTCAGGGGTGCGCGGGAAAAGTCGTTCGAGAAGTGTATGTATCATGGGTCGGGCGGGTTTGTCAAGGGTTAGGCATAGAAAAGGTCATAGCATTTTCGATTTTCGATTTTCGATTTTCGATTGGGGAATTACTTATTCCCTAAGGGTTTGGAATTGACATACAGTTTCATTTTTTTGGGGAAAGTGGTATCCCAGGAGGACAATCTCGGCTAGTTTCTGTGATGCAGTCCCTTTCGATTTTCGATTTTCGATTTTCGATTTTCCTTTGGGAATTACTTATTCCCTAAGGGTTTGGAGTTGACATACAGTTTCATTTTTTTGCGGAAGAGGTATCGCAGGAGGACAATCTCGGCTAGTTTCTGTGATGCAGTCGCTTTCGATTTTCGATTTTCGATTTTCGATTTTCGATTTTCGATTGGGAATTACTTATTCCCTAAGGGTTTGGAGTTGACATATTCATTTTTTTGGGGAAGTGGTATCACAGGAGGACAATCTCGGCTAGTTTCTGTGATGCAGTCCCTGCTGTTGAAGACCGATCGCCAATAAGCACATCACATAATTTTAGTGTTTAAGAACTTGCGGAGCCGAGTGAAGAAGTTTTCCCGACGGGGATTGAGATCTAGAAATTCAACTTTTTCGCCTTCTAAGCGGCGGGCAATATTGTCGAAGGCGGTTCCAGCTAAAGAAGCCGTTTCCGATAATACTAATGGTTCGCCTCGGTTGGTGGAAACGATGACGCGCTCGTCGTCGGGAACCACGCCTAACAGCGCAATGGCGAGGATTTCCCGCACGTCTTGCACCGACATCATATCATTTGCCAGCACCATTGCGGGCCTGATCCGGTTGACGATCAGGTTGATTTTTTTGACGTTGTTGGCTTCCAGCAGGCCGATGACTCGATCGGCATCGCGCACAGCAGCGATTTCGGGAGTTGTGACAATGATGCCTTCAGAGGCTGGGGCGATCGCATTTTGAAAACCTTGTTCAATTCCAGCAGGAGAGTCGATCAAAATATAGTCGTATTTTGCTGCCAACATCCCCACAAGCTGCTTCATTTGCTCGGCGCTGATGGCATCTTTCATCCGAGTTTGGGCAGCCGGCAACAGCACCAAACGCGGCTGCCGCTTGTCTTTCACCAAAGCTTGCTCTAACCGGCACTCTCCTGCGAGAACTTCTAATGCCGTGTAAACAATGCGATTTTCTAAGCCCAGCAGCAAGTCTAAATTTCTGAGGCCGAAATCGGCATCTATTACGGCAACGTTGCGTCCCCGCTTAGCTAACGCCATGCCGAGATTGGCTGTGGAGGTGGTTTTTCCTACCCCGCCTTTCCCTGATGTAACAACAATAATGCGAGCCATAAGCGATTTTAGATTTATTGGGAATTGGTGATTGGGGAAAAGGTAATTGGTAATTGGTAATTGGTAATTGGTAATGGATAATTTGTCTTTTTGTTGGTTGATAATTAGCAATTATTCTTGGGAAACTTGGCAGCCCTCTGTTATTCAGTAAATTAACTCAACACTCAAAACTCTCCTTGTTCTACTAATTCTCTCTGAATTTGCAGTTAATTTTAAAATGTCCTTTAGTGACTGATTTAGCCCAGACCAAAATTATCAACTGCAGGCTTAAAGAGAAATAGTATTAACAATTACCCATTACCAATGACTAATTACCGATTACTCATTACCCCCGACTAACTGCGATTTGTCAAAATCAGAGGCTCTACCGATCCGAATCCCTTGAGGCGTCACATAGGCGACTTCCGGGAAAAACTGAGCGGGTGAGGTTTCTGGGCCTCTGGCAACATACTTAGCAATCCTAATCACCATCGGTTCCATCTGCAAGGTCATAATCACGCTTTTGGTGTTGCCAGCGGCACCGGCGTGCACGACGCCCCGCAAACGGCCCCAAACTAGGATATCGCCTCCGGCGATGACTGAGCCACCGGGATTTACATCTCCCAAAAGTACGACGGTGCCAGGATGACGAATTTCTACGCCCGATCGCACTGTCATCTGCAAATATAAAGGTTCCGCCAGCGATTGCGGTTTTTCGGCAGTGGCTTTATTCAGGGAAGAAACCGGAGGCTGTTGTTCTACACAATAGCCTGCCGTAGCTGCGGCAACGGCGGTTTGGCGGCGGTTGGTGTAGACTCGTTTGAGTTGTAGTTCCACTTCCTCAAGGGCCTGCGCTATCTCTTGCAGTTGGCGGATATCTAAAAGTCGATCGTTCCCCATCAATTGTACTTCTGCGTTTGGCTGCCAAAAGCGTTCTCCTGCATTCAGCCTGACTTTTAGCTGCTGCCAAAGTTCAGTCCAAGTCGAAGCCGCGGCTGTGGCGGGTTCGCTGTTGGTTTCTGGGGGGAGTAGCAACAGTAGCTGTCCATCTTCTGTCTTGAGTCGGACTTGCAACTCTAAGCTGACTTCGGGTGTTGATTGAGGGGCGGCAGCGGCTCCGGCGGAGGCATCGGGTGTCATCAGAACTATGGGTTTGAAACCCCGTCCTTTTAGGACGGCTTTACATTGAATTGAATCCCCTCGCGGGGTGGAGGGGTATGGTTGCCCCGGAGCTGAGGTATGGTTGCCTCAATCTCTTTTCGGAGTAAAGTTAGCGCGCGCCTTTGTTTTAAGAGCTTGCGCCGGTTGAAAGCACTGTTGAGCGTGACATACCGAACTGTTTAACTCACGGGCGACAGAGCTCATGACTAGCTACGCTTTGGCGCGGGTGTCGTGACTCAAAAAACGTAGTCTGTTAAGACGCTCGGCCGCCGGGGAACGGCTTGTTAGATTTCTCCTTCAAGCCTCATGCCTTTAGGCTGAGGTTCCTGACGGGACAGTTTGATCTCTGGTAGGGACAGGTTAACATCAATATTAGCCTGAGTCGTCTTTTGCCTCAGCATTTGGGGGGGAAAGTCTTGTTTTTTTATTTCTAACGGCAGCTAGGGCAATTCTATTTCGTTTGTGGACGAGATTTTGTTTTATTGAACCGCAGAGGGCGCAGAGGGCACAGAGAAAGAGATTTAAGAGATTTAGAAGAGAGAATGAGAGAAGTTCACAAATTTGGTATCGATTGTGGACGAGATTTTGTTTTATTGAACCGCAGAGGGCGCAGAGAACACAGAGAAAGAGATTTAAGAGAGGAGAGAATGAGAGAATTTGACAAGTTTGGCATCGATTGTTATACAGGCAGATAAGATGCACAGAGAAATGGTTTTGAATTCACTAGCGCTTACTAATTATTAATTTTCAATTACGTTATGCAGCAAATAGAACGTTATCGCGGCAGTCTTCTCGGTTTAGCAGTGGGCGATGCTCTCGGCACAACTTTAGAGTTCCATCGCCCCGGAACTTTTGCGCCTATTAACGATATGGTTGGCGGCGGCCCGTTTCGACTGCAACCGGGCGAGTGGACGGATGATACTTCGATGGCACTTTGTTTGGCCGAAAGTTTGATTGAGAAACAAGGTTTCGATCCTGTCCATCAGTTAGAAACTTATGTGCGGTGGTGGCGAGAGGGACATTTGAGCAGCACTGGTGGATGTTTTGATATTGGTAATACGGTGCGACAAGCACTTTGGCAGTTTAAAAATACAGGAAAACCTTTCTGTGGTTCTACCGATGCTGGGACTGCTGGAAATGGTTCGATTATGCGTTTGGCTCCTGTCCCTTTGTTTTATGCTACAAATCCTTTGGAAGTAATAGAAAAATCTGCAGAAAGTTCGAGGACTACTCACGGTGCTGCTACTTGTGTGGATGCTTGCCGTTATTTCGGTGCTTTAATTGCGGGGGCTGTGAATGGAGTTGCTAAAGATGTGTTGCTTTCGGAAAGATATTGTCCGCTTTCTGGATATTGGGCAGCAAATCCACTGGTAGCAGAGATTGATGAGATTGCGGCGGGTTCTTTTAAATTGCGACAACCTCCTGAAATTAAAGGTACGGGTTATGTTGTCAAGTCTTTGGAGGCGGCACTTTGGGCGTTTTATAACAGTTCTTCTTTTGCTGAAGGCTGTTTGTTGGCTGTGAATTTGGGCGACGACGCGGATACGACTGGTGCGGTTTACGGACAGTTGGCTGGGGCTTTTTACGGAGAATCTGGTATACCGGAAAAATGGATCTCGCAATTGGTCGATCGCTCTTTAATTGCATCTTTTGGCGATCGGCTTTTCTCTCTATCTAGTTAACATCGATCGAGATTTGCCATGTAACGCCATCTTCAAAAATATCTGGTGACTCAAAAATGACTCCTGACGAAATTAGTCAAAAACTTCAACTTGAGTTAATATATAACAATCCTTGCAGGAGTCGTAAAAATTTTACCCCACCCCAACCCTCCCCGAACCCGCGGTCCGGCAGTAAGAAGTTCACAAATGATTTAGGATTGCTATAGATAAATTTACACAAACATTTCTGGTTCAGGGTTAATACAATGGTACTCGAAGCCCCGTCTATCAAAGCCAAACCAACCGTCACCTGGGAACCCCTACCAGCTAACTTCGTATTACCCGACGATCCAGTGGAAAATATTCAACAACCTTCTCTCGCTGCTGGTCTCACCGATGCACTGGGAGCTGCAGGATGTATCCAGCCAGAAAAGCTGATTGCCTCTAATTTGGGGCTAGTCGCCACAGTCAATAAAAAAATTGTTGTCAAAGCTCCAGACTGGTTTTATGTGCCACAAGTGCATCCTCTAGCAGAGGGGGTAATTCGCCGTAGTTATACTCCTCACACTGATGGTGCTAATGTGGCGATCGTGATGGAGTTTCTCTCGGAAGCAGAGGGAGGAGAACTATCGGTCAGAGCAACTCCGCCCTATGGAAAACTCCACTTTTACGAACAGATTCTTCAAATACCTACTTATGTCACTTATGACCCCTACGAAGGTATTTTAGAAGTGCGCTATTTGCAAGATGGGCGGTATGTTTTACATTCAGCCAATGAGCAGGGGCGCGTCTGGATTCCACAACTGGAACTATATCTGGGGATTTGGTCGGGGGAACGGTTGGGACAAACCATGAACTGGCTGCGCTGGTGGAATAATTCAGGTAATTTGTTGCTGTGGAGTTCAGAACAAGCTGACCAAGAAAGGCAAAGGGCTGACCAGGAAAGCCAAAGGGCTGAGCAAGAAAGACAAAGGGCTGACCAGGAAAGCCAAAGGGCTGACCGATTGGCGGCTAAGTTGCGCGAATTGGGAGTTGAGCCAGATTGAACGCTGATTGAAAGCTAATTTGCGATCGCCCTTAATACACAGGACTTACCCAACCATCTCAGAATAGGCGCAACCACAGGCAGATTGCGCCTACAAAACGCTATATTTTGTGGTTCGTAAGTCCTGCATCGAAAATCACAAATCCAAAATCGAAAATCAATCGACCTGTGTAGCAATTCGCGATCTTCTTATCCGCATTTATCTAGATATAAAAAATATTTATGAATAAATCTTAAGTTTTAATTAAATTTAGTATTATAATTTTGGTAACTTCCAACTAAGTATTTATTCTCAATATGATAGCGGATCAATTTCCTTGGCTGACCGCAATAGTCATCCTACCCCTGATAGCTTCCCTCGCCATCCCTTTTCTGCCCGATACAGGTGGCAAAACCGTGCGCTGGTATGCCCTAGGCGTAGGAATTGCAGATTTTGTATTAATGTGCTGGGTGTTTTGGACTCATTACGATCCAAGCATCTCTACTTTCCAAATCGTCGAGCAATATCCCTGGATACCTTCTTTAGGCCTCAACTGGTCTGTTTCCGTTGACGGACTGTCTGTTCCGCTGGTACTGTTGGCGGGATTGGTGACGACACTATCTATTTTTGCTGCATGGGAAGTCGATCGCAAGCCGAAACTCTTCTACTTCCTGATGTTGGTGATGTACTCCGCACAAATAGGAGTGTTCGTCGCCCAAGACATTATGCTGCTGTTCATTGTCTGGGAACTAGAACTAATTCCGGTGTACCTGCTAATCTCGATTTGGGGCGGACAAAACCGCCGCTACGCAGCTACCAAATTCTTGATTTACACCGCGGGCGCTTCCATCTTTATTTTGATAGCTGCCTTAGCAATGGCATTCTACGGCGGAGGCACCCCCACCTTCGACATGGTAGAACTTGGCTTGAAGGACTACCCATTGGGTTTAGAACTCCTGCTGTACGCGGGACTGCTGATTGCCTTCGGTGTGAAACTGGCAATTTTCCCCTTCCACACTTGGCTACCTGATGCCCACGGTGAAGCATCTTCTCCCGTGTCGATGATTCTCGCCGGCGTATTGCTCAAAATGGGCGGATACGGACTGATTCGCCTGAATTTGGAACTTCTTCCCCAAGCACACGTTTACTTTGCACCGATTATGGCGGTGCTCGGCGTGGTCAATATTATCTACGGCGCGCTGAATTCCTTCGGCCAATCGAACATGAAGCGCCGCCTAGCGAATTCGTCGATTTCTCACATGGGATTCGTGTTGTTGGGTATTGCTTCCTTCACGGATTTGGGAATCAACGGGGCGCTGTTGCAAATGATTTCCCACGGTTTAATCGCCTCAGTATTGTTCTTCCTCGCTGGCGTTACTTACGATCGCACCCATACAATGATCATGGACGAGATGGGCGAGATTGGGAAAGTCATGCCGAAAGTGTTTGCCTTGTTTACCGCAGGCGCGATGGCATCCTTGGCACTCCCGGGAATGAGCGGTTTTGCTAGCGAATTGTCAGTGTTTGTGGGCGTCGCAACTAGCGATATGTACAGCGGTTCTTTCCGGGCGGTGACAGTGTTCCTGGCTGCTGTGGGACTGATTTTGACGCCGATTTATTTGCTCTCGATGCTGCGACAGTTATTTTACAACTGTGGGAGACTAGCGGCTTGCGACCTTGAGGATCTAAATTTGCAGAATCAGAGAAAGAATCTGGATGAAGCGGTTTGTTTCGGTAATAGTTGCGTTTTGCCTGGTGATGCACCGTTTATTGATGCTAAACCTCGGGAAGTGGCGATCGCATTTTGCTTTTTGATACCGATTGTCGGCATTGGTTTTTATCCCAACATGGCGATGCAAGTCTACGACGCGAAGACTGTGGCGGTGAACGCAGAAGTCCGCCAATCTTACATCCAAATCGCTCAAAACAATCCTCAGATTTATGCTAAGGGATTTTTGATTCCCAAAATTGCCCAAGCTCAAAAATCGCCTGCTTTGGACAAAATTACAGGGTCTGAATCTGCATCGGTTTTTGGCGTTGTCAAATAATTTTATCGAATTCTGTTTTTGTTGAAAATCGGGCGATCGCTTTTGTGACTGGGGCGATCGCTTTTTTGTTAGCACTTAATTGCTGCAATAATCTGCGCCAGATTTTCCCTAGCATATCCCACCTCAAGAATCGATTTATCTTCCAGATCGGAGGCCACCTTGGTCAGGATATTTAGCGGTTCTTCCAAACCTCGAGTTTTCGCAAACAAAACTTGCAGCCGATTTTTAACTAATTCTAAAATAGAGCGACTTCGCTCCTCTTTACCCCCTTTTCCTTTAGCAATACTGATGCTCAAGCTGTGAGTTTTCAACAGCCCCATTCTTTCTATTCCTTGCGTCTTAACTGTCTCCAAAACCTCCGCTCGAATCTGATCCGCTAATCTGTCGCTCACATATTGCACGATCAAAGGCTGAAGCATAAAAACAGTTTCTGTGCCATCATTTACTTTTTCAATCACCGAGCGGCGACCCATAGAATCGAGATTTTTCAGCAAATCTGAAAGCGATAAATTGACCAAGATATGCTCTCGCAAAGTCGCCAGGGAAATCGGACTTTGAGCAATAGCAATCCAGTAGGCAATCTCTTGTTCAGAACTCGACATTCTGTCAAACTGCTGCGCGAGCAAATTGCTGATATGTTCTTCAACAAATAACGCCGTTGCTTCCAAAAACTTTAAAACATTCCCCTCAAAAAACTCGTGAATCGTTATCGCCACAATTTTCAACGCTAACAGATTGCCTCCGTACCGGGCTAACAAGATTTCCCGCTCTTGAGCTTGAGTAGATAAACCTTTTTCTTGAAAAATCTGCCGCGCAATTTCCTCGGAAATAGCAGGTTTTAAAGACCGCACTTTTTCTCCCGCCAGCAAAGCCAGTTCCGTAGGTTCTTCCGAACTAACTAGCACCAAACAGCTATTGTGATTGACCTCACAGAGCCGCACAATTAAATCTCGATATCCTTCGTAGCCTTCGCGGTAGTGTCCGGCTAATTCTTCGGGTCTGAGAACCGCTTCAAAATCGTCTAAAATTACCAGACAGCGGTGCTTCCGCAGCTCCTCTACCAAGCGCGAAATTTTCCCGTTGAGGTCGATCCTCTTCGTTGGCGTAGCCCCCGTAGGGGCGGGCGCAGCTTCCGGCACATCGGGTTTTTGTGGGTTAGAAAAAAGTTCAATTAAGTTAGTGAGGAAGTCGGATGGTGCTGGGGCCGATCGCAGCGATCGCCAAATCACAAAATCAAACTCATTCTGTACCTGTGAGGCCAACTGCACCGACAGAGTTGTTTTGCCACTACCAGCCAAACCCAGCAGCGCTACCAGGCGACAATTATCTGAGACAACCCACTGCTTTAAAGTAGTTAATTCTTCAGTCCGTCCGTAAAAAATCGAAACATCCGGTGCTTGGCCCCAATCTTGCTGTCGGTGCCCCAACGCCATCTTGAATAGAGATCCTTTACCTCGGGGACTCACATCCTTCGCTCCCTGCTCAGTGTGGTATGAAAACAGCAACTGATGCCTCAATTCCGACAGCTTTCCAGGGCCGTTCCCCCCGATCTGAAACTTTTTGTAAACTTCGCCGAGTCTTTTGCGAACCGCGATGTCGCTAATGCCAAGCTTGGTTGCGATCGCAGCCGTTGATTGACCGTCGAGAGCCATAAACACAGTTTCTAACTCGGCATCTGTGACACCGCGCTGTTTGGCGATCGTTTGCACAAAGTTTTGAGGAATCGGAGTAGTCAAGGTAGGAATCTCGCCTCTACTAAAAAAATCTATCTTCTATTATATTCTGTGAGTTCTCGCGGGCGAGCAATTGAATCGAAGCTGCAAAAGTTCAGCTTGCTTTTTGCTGTTTGGCCAGTTTTAGATATTTATACCCCCTGATCGATTGTGATACCAGTTTCAACAAAGAATGCAACTGTAGATACGCGATCCAAACCCATACAGAATCCGTCATTCCCAATTCTTCAATTCTTTAATTCTTTAATGTCAAATAGTATGAAGAAGCGGGAATCGATCGGCGTTAATTGTTGCTATGTCCCTACCCGTACCACCTATTGTAGGGTAGGTGGAGGCGCGGCCATTAATCTGTGGAACTAAAGGATAAATCTCCAACCGCGCCACCCACCGCGAATCAACAACCGGGTAAATTTACAATTACTGAAAGCAACGCTTTATCAGCCAAAAACCTTCGCAGTCGCGCGGTATTCTTCCGCCGAAACCAGCCGCCAACTCCCATCGCCCAAAAGTTCTAAAACCTGCTGGTGATATTTCACTAAACTCACTCGGTGACCGACACTCACAAATGTAGTTTTAGTTGCTTGCAACTGCTCGTATAAATGTTGCTCGTTCTCCAAATCCAAAGCACTTGTCGCCTCATCTAAAATAGCATATCGCGGTTTCGTCAACAACAATCTAGCAAAAGCTAAACGCTGCTGTTCTCCCAGCGACAAAATCTCCGCCCAATCTAAATCCGCATCAAAACCGCCCAATCTTTCTGGCAAATCTGCTAAGTTTACTGATGCCAAAACGCGGCGCAATTTTTGCTCATCAACCTCGCTGCTGCTGTTGGGATAGAGAAGTTGCGATCGCAAACTACCCAAAATCATATAAGGACGCTGCGGCAAAAACAGCATTTCTCCGAGTTCCGGCCGCGCCAAACGGCCGGTTCCCGAGTCCCACAAACCCGCAATTGCCCGCAGTAAAGAACTCTTCCCAGCACCGCTTTGACCGACAATTAACAGTCCTTCACCGGGCTGCACAGCTACCGACAAATCCCTAATCAAAGTCTTTTGATTTTTTGGAGTATCTAAAGTAACATGTTCCAGTGTCAACTGAGAATCCACTACTACATCTATAGCAGTTCCTCCGGCATGAGATACGGCTTTTTCCGCTTCCAGAGTATCTGTAAATACAGTCAAACGATTGATACTAGCGGCAAAAGAACTCAGGGGTTCAATCTGAGTTACAACCACTGAAAAAGCGCCTAAAACCTGACTAAAGGCAAAACCTGCTTGAGTAATATCTCCAAACTGGATTTGGCCGGCAAAGTAAGCAGGAGCTAGAAACAAAGCGGGAATAATCACAACAGCATATCCGTATCCCGTGGTAAAATAATCCACATTTCGCTGCCAGCCAATTAGCAAATTAAAATTGCGGAATACTTCAACGAACCGCTGCTTTATTTGCGTCGATTCCTGTTCCTCGCCCCCGTAAAAAGCAATAGATTCAGCGTTGTCGCGAATGTGAACCAGTCCGTAGCGGAAGTTAGCTTCTTGTTTAAGTTGCTCGAAATTAAGAGGTACTAATCTTTGACCAAAAATCAGAGTGGCGACCGTCCCCAAAATAGCATAGATAATCAGGAAGATCGAAAGTTCTTTTGAGATAGACCACAGGATACCAGTGAAAGATATAACATCAACTATTGAACCCAGGATAATGAGCAAAAATGCCAAACTTGTCTGGGTAAATGATTTGACATCCTCAGAAATTCGCTGGTCGGGATTGTCGATTTCCTTTTGGTAATTTATTTCGTAATAAGCCCGATTCTGAAAATACTTATTCAGGAACTTATTAGTCATCCAATCTCGCCAGTAGAGACTCAACTTATCTCGCATATAGCGGTAAATTACCACAATTGGAGTACCGACTACAAAAACCCCTGCATAGACAAACAGATACTTCCAGTAATTGAGCTGGTCTTTCTTAGCTAGTGCTGTGTTAAAAAAGTTACCGACGTAACTAATTATTACATTCAAACCGCTGACTGACAGCGACAAAAACAGCAGCAAAGTCAATAAAGCCCAGGGCTGCCAGTGCGCAGTCAATCTGTCTTTAAACCAGACAAAAGCACTGAAAGGAATAATTAGCATGAAAGCTACGATCGCAATTGCTGGCGAATTAATAATTCCTTTCAACAAAGTAACTAAGCCCGCCGCAATACTATTGACAAAATTCGGAAAAAGAACCCCTCCCCCCAAACACACAGCGCTCAGGAGTACAAACATAGCCGCGAAGAGAAATATCAACAACAGCGCCACTAATCCTAAAAAAATTCGGCTGCCTCCCGCCTCTAAAGGATAAAAGTAAGGCTGGGCGATCGCAATAAATCTCTTCCACAACTGACGGTCAAATCGATTCATCTTTGCTTTTTACAGAACTACTTCGACTCTTCTAACATATCAAGTTTTATTACCCATTGCCGCAGTAATTTTTTCGATAGTTTAGGTAAAAAATTGTTATTAACGAAAGACTGATATATAGCCTTTCTCAGTAACATAAGGTACTATCTGGCACAGGGCATAGGCCTCCGCGGGCCTAGGGCCCACGGGCATAGGGCATACCTCACTACGCGATCGAACCGCTATAGCATTAGCCTTTCTGCAGTCGGATCTGAATGCACTTATGCCTAAGACAATAAAAACAAGAGTTTCAACAATTAAAAAAGTTCTCATCGTCAGGCCCATTGCTACATTTGCAGAGCAATTAGGTCGGGAACTCAAAAAAGTTGGGACGTTAGTTGTGGAGCAAATCTCAAATCTCTTTCTCGGTTTAACTGGAAAAAGTCGCGCTGTCGCCGGCAAACTCCCCCTGGGATTGGCTGCCGTAAAACCGCTGGCTAATCCCTAAAATTACTTGTTTCATTACCCAATACAAAACAGCAATTACTACAAAAGTTACAGCCATTACTAAAACCGGACGCTTGCCAATCAAATCGTTCATTACGGTGTTAACCAGCGCATCGGGGTTAGTAAGAATGTCCCAAGTGTTGAAGCGTATAAATCGCCCTAAATAAATGCCGATCGCCGAAAGTGCGTGTATAGTTATCTCCGTTGCCAGGATAAATTTACTCCAACCCTGTTGCTTCAAATAGTAACCTAAATTCATCACCGACAGCACATAAGCCCCAAACCCGACCACCATAAACACCAGATACTGCGGGATCAAAGCTAGAATCAAAGTCCACACCGAGTTCCTATCATATTGAATTTGGTGGATCAGGTGAATGATATCCGTCAAAACGTAAGGCGCATTCGGCAAAAATCCGATAAACCAGAAAAAACCGCCCCACCAGCGGAGAGAGCGAACTCCGCGCTGCTGCAGTATCCAGATGTCTACAGCCATCAGTGCCAGCGTAATCGCGATCGCCCCCAAAACGTAAGTTTTGCCCACATCTTGCACAATATGCTTCAGATAGGACAAAACATGGCGCGTGCTGGGCAAAAAAGTAGCGCCCAGGAGAATGCCCGTACACCACAGCAGCCAGCGCGATCGAGGTTTGCGGAACAGCAAAAAACTCAGACCCAGCGGTACTAAAGCCAAAAACAAATTCCAAGACATCCAGCGGACATTGTGTCCCATTGCTTTGAGCGCTTCCAGCATTAATGCCATCATGTCAATTTTTATACAATTAAAGGTTGGATGCAGCACCGCTTTCTTAGCAGCTTCAATCTATCTTAGTCGTTAACTTGTGGTGCGTCAGCTTATGGCTTCTGGCGCTGCGCCTGAAAATCAGGATCGGTTAACGCACCCTACCACTGTGGAGTCAATCTCAAATCTCAAGTAGGGTGCGTCAGCTTATGGTTCCTGGCGCAGCGCCTGAAAATCAGGATCCGCTAACGCACCCTACCACTGTGGAGCCAATCTAAAATCTAAAATCTAAAATCTAAAATCGACTGACGCACCCTACTACTTATACGCTTTGTCCATCGGAATCTCAATCTGAAAAGTCGTTCCGCATCCCATGGAAGAAATACACTCTATCTTGCCGTTGTGCTTTTCCACCACAATCGAGTGCGCGATAGACATTCCCAACCCCGTACCTTTCCCCACAGCTTTTGTTGTAAAAAACGGGTTAAAAATTCGATCGACTATCTCCTGCGGCATACCCGTACCGTTGTCCGAAATTTCCACCATCACAGTGTTCTGGGCTGTTACACGAGTGCAAATAGCAATCCGACCGCTATGAATCTCCGATCGTGGAACCGATAACTTTTGATATCGTTCTTCAATAGCATCAATTGCATTAGCAATAATATTCATAAACACCTGATTCAGTTGGCTCGCATAGCACTCCACCAGCGGCAGTTTCCCAAACTCCTTAATTACTTCAATTTCCGGGTGGCTGTCGTGACTCTTCAAGCGGTGCTGCAAAATTAACAAAGTGCTTTCAATTCCCGCGTGAATATCGACCGGCTTCATTGCCGATTCGTCCAGCCGCGAGAAATTTCTGAGGGACAACACAATTTGCCTGATGCGCTCGGTTCCTACCTGCATCGAAGCCACAACTTTTCTTAAATCCTCAGCCATGAAATCCAAATCTATGTCTTGAATGCGATCGACAATTTTTAAATTCGGTTCGGGATACTCCTGTTCGTAAAGAGTCACCAGATCGAGCAACTGTTTTGTATACTGGTTGAGATAATCAATGTTAGCGTGAATGAAGTTAACGGGATTATTAATTTCGTGAGCGATGCCGGCCACTAATTGCCCCAAAGAAGACATTTTTTCGGTTTGAATGAGCTGAGCTTGAGTAGAGCGCAATTCCAGCAGCGCTGACTCTAAATCTCGAGCTTTTTCTCTTTCTCGTCCCTCGCTTTGCCGCAGTGCTTCCTCTGCTTGCTTGCGAGTCGTAATATCCTGGGAAACTCCAATTATTACCTTAGCCTCACCGTCCGCATTCCTACTAAAAATAGTATCCCGACTTTGCAGCCACAAAATTTGACCGTCTGCTGCCCGTACCCGGTACTCAATTTCCCTAGTTTCGCCATCTTCAATTCCTGCAAAGCTGGCGTGATGTTTCACAATTTTAGGGAAATCTTCCGGGTGTATTAACTGAGGCATCATTGACGAATCCATCGCTGTAATTTCGTCGCTGGTATAGCCCAAAAGCGCGAACATTGAAATATTAGTGTAGATATTTCGCTGTTCTTCCAAGTCGTAGAGATACAAAATACCGGGAGTAGCATCGGCTACTTTTTTAATGAACTGCTGGCTTTCTTGCAAAGCTAACTCAGCTTGCTTGCGATCGGTAACATCAACGGCGATGCCGTCCCAAAGAAAAGCGCCGTTTTCTTTAGCTTCAGGACGCGAAACTATCTGAAACCAGCGAATTTTGCCGGAAGGTAGCACGAACCGTCCTTCCCACTGCCAAGGTTGCAAAGTCTGGGCAGAAATAGCAACAGATTCGTCATGATTTTCGAGGTCATCGGGATGAATCAAATTTCTTACCAAAGCCCCATCTTGCACAACATCTTCGGGTTCTAACTCCAAAAGTTCTCGGCAAGCAGGACTTATGTAAGGAAAACTGAAATACCCATCTGCACGCAACAAAAATTGATAAATTATTCCCGGCAAATTAGCAGACAGCTTTTGGTATCTTGCCTCGCTTTCCCGCAGTGCTTCCTCTGCTTGTTTGGGTTCCGTAATGTCAGTAATTGAACCAACCATGCGGACTGCTTTTCCAGATGCGTCCCACAAAGCTTGTCCCCGACTCAATATCCATTTGTAGGCGCTGTTGTAGCACCAACAGCGGTATTCGATGATGTAATGCGGCGTTTTCTTGTTTAAATGGTCTTGGAGAGCTTGCATTACTAAGGGTAAATCGTCGGGATGCGTGCCCTTGTTCAATTCGTCAAAGTAATCGACAATGGGGCTGTGTTCGTCGTAGCCGGTGATTTCCTTATATCGATCGGACAGGAATAGTTCCCCTGTTTGCAAGTTCCAGTCCCAAATGCCGTCATTGTTGCCTTTGAGTGCTAACTGCCAGCGTTCTTCAGTTTGCATCAATTGAGCCGTTCTCTGTTTGACTCTATTTTCTAGTTCTTGATTGAGTTGTTTGAGACTTTCTTCTGCCTGGTTGCGTTCGATCGCAATTCCTGCTAAATTCATCGCCGCTTCTATCAATTGCATATCGACAATTGGGGGGGGGCACGGTTGAGAATAATACATTCCAAAAGTTCCCAAAACTTGACCCTGCGATGAGAAAATAGGAGTAGACAAGCAAGCTCTCAGTCCAAAACTCAAGGCTAAATCTCGATAATTTTCCCACAAAGGATCGCTGGCAATATCTGTAACGATCACCTGTTGGCGGTTAAAGGCAGCAGAGCCGCAGGAGCCTGCATCCGGACCGATGGCTCTGCCATGAATAGCAGCATTGTAAGTGTCGGGTAAACTGGGCGCGGCTCCGTGCAGTAAATGTTTGCCATCTGGAGCTAGAAGCAATATCGAACCGATGACATCTCTAGATTGCTGCTCCATAATTTCAACTAAAGTATTTAAAGTATCGCCAAGAGGAGCGCCCTTAGCAATCATTTCTAAAATTTGTTTTTGACCGGTCAACCAACTTTCAGCTTGCTTGCGCTCCGTAATGTCGCGGGCAACCCACAGAACCGTGTTTTCTTTCATTGGCGAAATGGTAGCGGCAAACCACTTTTGTAAGCTGGCAATTTCTATGTTATATTCAAAAGTACAGGTTTGGTTTGTAGCAAGGGCGGTGCGAATTTGCTCCTGAGCAAAATCTGCAATTTTTGGCTCGAATAATTCGCAGATTTTTTTACCGGCAAATTTCGCTGTCGGCTTGTACAATAATTGGGGATTGGTCGGGGCAACTTTCAGGAACCGTCCCTCAATATCAATCTCGAAAATTACGTCGTTCATGGCAGCGAACAACGCTCGAAGTTCCGCTTCAGAAGCTTGCAGGGCGATTTCAGCTTGTTTGCGATCGCTAATATCCGTCCCGATACAAAGCAGTCCTGCCAAATTTCCCTTCGCATCTAGTAAAGGTTTATTTGTCCACGCTATCCACACCCTTTCTCCATTGCTGCGGATATTTTCATTTTCGTTTTGGAAGTATTTTTGCTGCTGTGCCAAACAGTCTCGAATCTTTGTCGTGAGGTCACTTTCAAATAACTCGGTTTTCGGTATGATTGTGCCGATCGCACTTTTGCCGATGATTTCTGCTTCTGAATACCCGAAAAAAGTTTCAGCACACTCGTTAAAAAAAGTAATGTTGCCTTCACTGTCTAACTGCACAATCATGCTGTTAGCATTCTCAACCAATTGCCGATACTTAGCTTCGCTTGCCTGCAGCTTCACAGGGCCATACACCCAGGTAAAAACCGCCACCCCGGTGAAAACAGCCAGCAAGCCGCCTCCAAATAGCAGCCACCCCCGAAACGGCGAATGCGCACGCCATCCCCCCGCCGGAATTGCTGCCAACTGCCAGGAACCGTTGGGCAAAGTGACTTCTAGCAGCACGGGATTCTTCTGAAAAATTGACACGTCACCGAAAAACACTGCGCCGGATGCTCCCGAACCGTCTTTGCCCCGCAGAGAGTATTGCAGCTTGGCCGAGGAGTCGTTGAGTCCCGCTTCCTCAAAGAGGGTATTTTTGTCTACGATCAGGCCTGTCAAGCCCCAGTAAACTGCTGTTTCGGGATTGCCGCCGGAGGGGGTGAGAAAAATGGGCGATCGGCTGATGAACGTCATGTCCCCCTCCAATAATTTCACGGGCCCTGCGAGCAAACTTTTTCTGGTGGCGATCACATCTTTGACGATTTGTCGGTGTTCCGGTAGCGCCGTCAAGTCAAGCCCGAGCACCCCTTCATTTCCGTCCCGCGGATAAATGTAAGCGATCCTCGTGCCTTTAACTAAAGTTATGGCGCGAATGCCGGTTTGCTGTGCCATCAGAATTCTCGCCGTCGCTGCAAACTCGGCTTCGGTGATGTTTGGGTTGTTGGAAATGTAAGCCACCAAACCCCGGATCAGAAATAGCCGCGAATTTAAAGAGCTTTCGAGCTTAGAACGGACTGTGCTGAGCCGATCGAGCGTGGTAGCGCGGTTGTACTGCAAAAACCGCTGTTCTTCCGATCTATCTAAAATCCCAACTCCCACCAAAATTGCTAGTGATGCCGAAATTGCGGCTAAATACGGTGAAATTTGGAACTTTTTAACCTTAAAGTATTCCATCGGCAGCCGGTTAAGGTATATTTTTACATCATTAGATAGATATAGTTTAGTTTCATTTCTCTTGGCCGATGCAAGATTTCCGGGATACCGGGCTTCTGGCAAGCCGGCGCGAGTTTTGTGTATTCTAGGAGGCCCGCCGAACGTCGGCGAGAGGCTTGCCTCTCATTATCAATTCTCTAGAAAAAGTTTTAAATATACCATCGACTGACCGAAAGTAATGTGGTCATAAGCCCCCGGATTCATTCCTTCACAGGCTCAGGACGGATCAATCTAAAATCTAAAATCTAAAATCTAAAATTGGTTGACTCGCCATTTATCGGGTAGGGTGTGCGCTGCCTCACCACAGCCGTGGGGAGCGCGCACCTGAAAGGCGGGAGTTATTGGCTAAAATAGAATTAGCAATAATTTTTTTCAGCGCTGGGCGCGAATCATTCATAGGGGCAATTTGATGCAAGAACAGTTGATGGAAGCGATCGCACCTTACCGCGATCGCGTAGATTATCTAGAAGTTCGCCTCGAACAAAGCGAGTCAACTGCGATTAGTTTTCGCGGCCCTGGGTTAGATGCTGTCAACCGCAGTTTTAGTCTCGCCGGCGGCATCCGCGCCTGTCACAAAGGCGGCTGGAGTTTTGTAACTTTTAACGGTTTAGCTGAGTTAAAAGACCGCATTGAAGAAGCTGTAGTGCAGTCTCGTTTGGTGGGCAGCGAAAAAACTCTACTAGCAGATGTCACCCCGATTCAAGATTATGTAGCGGTGGAATTGGGCCGCGATCCGCGCTCTATTTCTTTAGCCCAAAAGCGCAAATTGCTCGAATCTTACAACCAGTTGCTGTTAGATTACGACCCGCGAATTCAGACGACAATCGCGGGTTACAGCGACAGGTTCGGGATTACTTATTTTGTGAATTCTCAAGGCACTTGCATCGCTCAAGAGCGCTTGGACGTGACCGGGCGTTTCGGGGCGATCGCCCGCGGCGAGGGCGGTGTCGTCCGCCAAGGGTTTGAGTCGATTCACTCGCGATCGGATTACGATGTCTTGACAAATATTGAAGATCGTGTTAAAAGTGCTGCCGTTCGAGCAGTGGGCCAACTAGAGGCAAAATCGGTAAAAGGCGGTCAGTATCCGGTGATTTTAGACCCTTATTTGTCGGGGGTTTTTATTCACGAAGCTTTCGGGCATTTGTCGGAAGCAGACGGCATTTACGAAAACCCGAAAATGCAGGAATTGTTGACTTTGGGCAAGCCGGTGGCGATCGAACAATTGAATGTAATAGACGACGCAACTTTACCGGGATTGCCGGGAACTTTGAAATACGATGACGAAGGCGTGCCGGCTCAGTGCAAGCATTTAATTAAAAATGGAGTTTTAACAACTCGAATGCACAATCGCGAGACTGCAGGCAAAATGGGCGAAAGTCCGACGGGAAATGCCCGGGCTCTGAGCGCTACTTTTATGCCTTTGGTGCGGATGACTAATACTGCGATCGAGTCTGGCGAACATTCTTTTGACGAAATGGTTGCCGACATTGAGGAAGGAGTGTATGCAGTGCGGATGTTGGGAGGACAAACCAACGGCGAAATGTTTACCTTTGCGGCGGCGGAAGGCTTCATGATTCGCGACGGCAAATTGGCCGAACCGGTGAGCGATGTCACTTTAAGCGGCAATGTATTTCAGACATTAAAAGATATTGAGTCTATAGGAAACGACTCGGTTTATGCCTACGGCGGTTGCGGTAAAGGCGGCCAGAGTGGTTTGCCCGTAAGTGTCGGGGGCCCCCATCTGCGCATTAAAAATGTTGTAGTCGGAGGCAGGTAATCATTAGTCATCAGTCATCAGTCATTAGTCATTAGTCATTAGTCATTAGTCATTAGTCATTAGTCATTAGTCATTAGTCATTAGTCATTAGTCATT